>CAZCJB010000046.1:10516-19833 GCA_964498795.1 uncultured Rubrivivax sp.
CGGCAGTGGTTCCGCGATTCGGTGCTGGGCAGTGGTGCGACGCCCGCGCTGTCGTCGGGCACCGAAGTCTTTCGCAATGATGAGATTCGGGTATGGACGTTGGATGGCGAGGTGCTCATTGCCAGCATCACGGCCAAGTTGCACCTCATCAGCCCCTTGGTGACCGAGGGCCTGCTCAAAGCGGTGGAGATGGCCGAAGAAAGCTATCAAGGTCTGGTGATCTGGTCCCCGGACGACGTGTTTTCAGCAGGGGCCAATTTGGAATCGCTGATGCCGGTGTTCATGAAACACGGCGCCAAGGGCATCGCGCCTGAAGAAAAGAAGCTGCAAGACGCCATGTTGCGTATTCGCTATGCACAGGTGCCGGTGGTGGCCGCGGTGCGAGGTCTTGCCTTGGGCGGCGGTTGCGAGCTCGCGACCTATTGCAGCCGCCGCGTGGCTGCCATGGAGTCTTACATGGGCCTTGTGGAGGTGGGTGTGGGCCTGGTCCCAGGCGGTGGTGGGCTGGCGGCCATCGCGCGTCGTGCGGCCGACATGGCCCAAGCGGGCAACGCCAAGGCGGACCTGCTGCAATTCCTGAGCGACCCGTTCACCAGCGCGGCCATGGCCAAGGTGGGCACGGGTGCCATCGACTCTCGCAAGCTGGGCTATTTGGTGGAAGGCGACATCATCGTGCCGCACAAGGACGAATTGCTGTTTGTCGCACTGACCCAGGCCAAGGCGATGGCCGCGAGTGGTTATCGCCCCCCTCGTCGGGCCGTGTTCGCGGTGGCGGGTCGCAGTGCCATTGCGACCATCCAGGGGCAACTCGCTAACATGCGCGATGGGGGCTTTATCAGTGCGCATGACTTCCACATCGCCAGCCTGATAGCGCAGGTGGTGTGCGGCGGCGACGTGGATGCAGGTTCGTTGGTCAACGAGGAGTACCTCATGGCGCTGGAACGTGAACGGTTCTGCGCCTTGTTGGAACACCCCAAGACCCAGGAACGCATCATGGGCATGTTGTCCACCGGCAAGCCGGTGCGGAATTGAAAGTGGAGAAAAGAGCCATGAGCCAACAAATCCAAGACGCCTACATCGTGGCGGCCACCCGCACCCCCATCGGCAAATCAGGGCGGGGGTTCTTTCGCAACACGCGCCCCGACGACTTGTTGGTGGCCGCTGTGCGCAATGCGTTGTCTCAAGTTCCAAGTTTGGATCCCAAGGCCATCGAGGACGCGGTGGTGGGCTGCAGCTTCCCGGAGGCTGAGCAAGGCATCAACATGGCCCGAGCGGCCATGGTCATTGCCGGATTGCCGCACACGGTCGGAGGAGTCACCATCAATCGCTTTTGTGCCTCGGGTCTGACGGCTGTTCAAATGGCGGCTGACCGCATCCGCGTGGGTGAGGCCGACGTGATGATTGCCGCCGGTGCTGAGAGTATGAGCATGGTGCCCATGGGGGGCAACAAGCCTTCGTTCAACCCCGAAGTGTTCGCCCGCGACGAGAATGTGGGCATCGCCTATGGCATGGGGCTCACAGCGGAGAAGGTCGCTCAGCAATGGAAAATCACCCGTGAGCGACAAGATGCCTTCGCTTTGTCCTCCCACCAAAAGGCCTTGAAGGCGATGGCAGCGGGCGAATTTACCGCCGAGATCACCCCTGTTACCGTGCTCGATCGCTTGCCCAATCTGGCCACGGGCGAGGTCATCACCAAGACCCGCACGGTGAATTTGGATGAGGGGGCGCGACCTGACACATCGCTGGAAGGGTTGGCCAAGCTCAAGCCGGTGTTTGCAGCCAAAGGGTCGGTCACGGCAGGAAACAGTTCGCAGACCAGTGATGGGGCCGGTGCCTTGATCTTGGCCAGTGAAAAGGCCATTAAGACCTTTGGACTGAAGCCCCTGGCCCGTTTCGTCGGGTTTGCGGTTCGCGGCGTCCCTCCAGAAATCATGGGCATTGGTCCGATCGAAGCGATCCCTGCCGTGCTCAACCGAGCAGGCTTGAAGCTCGACGATCTGGGGTGGGTGGAGCTCAACGAGGCCTTTGCGGCACAGGCGCTGGCGGTGATGGACACCGTAGGACTGGACCCTGCCAAGGTCAATCCCATGGGCGGCGCGATCGCCCTGGGGCATCCTTTGGGGGCCACCGGAGCCATCCGTGCAGCAACGGTCGTGCACGCGCTGCACAGGCACCAACTGAAATACGGCATGGTCACCATGTGCGTAGGCATGGGCCAAGGCGCAGCCGGTATTTTCGAGCGTGTCTGAGGATGCGTGCTCACCATTCAAAGCCATGAAGGACCCCGCATGACCACGACCACTGCACACATTCGCACCGCCACGCTGGACGGAGTGGCCACCCTTGAGATTGCGCGAGCCGACAAAAAGAACGCTCTGACCCGCGAGATGTATTCGGCCATGGCCGAGGCGTTGAAGGCGGCCACGGCCGACCCCAAGGTCAGGGCGGTGTTGATCACTGGGCAACCCGGCATCTTCACTTCGGGCAATGACATCGAAGATTTCATGAGCCGCCCTCCCGGGCAGGGCAGCGATGCCACCAACTCTCCGGTGTTTCAGTTCATGGATGCCTTGTTGTCATGCGACAAGCCCGTGGTGGTGGCAGTGACCGGCGCAGCGATCGGCATTGGCACAACCATACTTTTGCATTGTGACTTCGTCTATGTGTCGGACGAAGCACGTTTGTCGATGCCCTTTGTGTCCTTGGGCTTGGTGCCCGAGTTCGCCTCGAGCCTGTTGATCCCGCAACTCATGGGCCAGCGTCGCGCAGCGGAGAAACTGTTGCTGGGCGATCCGTTCACGGCCGAGCAGGCGGTGGAGTGTGGCATCGCCAATGCGGTGCTGCCGGCCAGTGAAGTGGTGAACCACGCACGCCGAGTGGCGCAGCGCTTCAATGCCTTGCCACCCGGTGCGGTACGAGAGGCCAAGCGACTGCTGCGCGCACCCCACAAAGAGGCTGTCTTGAAGACGATCCTTGAAGAAGGTGCGTTGTTTGGAGCGCGCTTGCGCAGCCCTGAGGCTCAAGAAGCTTTTCAGGCGTTCTTTCAAAAACGCAAACCCGACTTCGGCCAGTTTTGAACGCCGGATGGGCTCAAGCTTTGGGAATCTGCCGCGGCTTGCCTTGTGTATCAATGGCCACGTAGGTGACGCTGGCCTCGGTGACTTTCACCACCTGCAGGGCCGCAGGATTGCGCTCAGCATAAACCTCCACATGAACCGTGATGGAGGTGCTGCCGATCCGCTCGACCTTGGCGTAAAAACTCAAGAGATCCCCAATGGAGACAGGTTGCTTGAACAAAAACTCTTTGACGGCCACGGTGGCGATGCGGCCTTTGGCGATGCGACTGGGTAGCACGGCACCTGCCAAGTCCACTTGGGCCATGATCCAGCCGCCGAAGATGTCGCCGTTGGCATTGGCATCGGCGGGCATGGGCATGACCCGCAAGACCAACTCACGATCATCCGGCAGTCTTAAGGGAGACATGGGGCTGGCCGAGGGGGAAGAGGCTTCTTTGGACATTTCAGACATGTTCCATTGTCCAATACTTCGACGATTTGTACACGCCCAAGCAATGAGAGGACGCAGGCCATGAGAAGACATGCGCAACAGTCCCCAGCCGGGCCCGTCACGGAAGATGCGTCCAAGACGGTGAAGCTTGAACGCGCCTCGCATTCTGACTGGGGCACGCTCTCGCGGTTGCTACCCTATTTCTGGCAATACCGGTGGCGCGTGGCGCTGGCCATGGGGTTCTTGGTCGGCGCCAAGGTGGCCAACGTCGGCGTCCCTTTGTTGCTGAAAGAATTGGTCGATGGCTTAACGATTCCTGCGGGGAGTCCCGTGGTGGCACTGGTGGTGCCGCTGGGCATGTTGTTGGCTTATGGCGGCTTGAGGCTGTGCACGTCGATGTTCACCGAGTTGCGTGAACTGATCTTTGCAAAGGCTACGGAGGGCACCTCTCGAAGCATCTCCTTGCAAGTGTTTCGTCACTTACATTCGCTCAGCCTGAGATTTCACTTGGAGCGGCAAACGGGCGGGATGACGCGCGACATTGAACGCGGCACCCGCGCTGTCAATGCGCTCATTTCCTATTCCCTCTACAGCATCTTCCCGACCGTGATCGAAGTGGGGATGGTGCTGGGGTTGCTAGCCTGGAAGTTCGACGTCTGGTTTGCGGGCATCACGGTTACCGCCTTGGTGGTGTATGTGACCTTCACCATCCGCGTCACTGAGTGGCGCACGCAATTTCGGCGGCAGATGAACGAGATGGATTCGGTGGCTCATGCGCGGGCCGTGGATTCGCTGCTGAACTACGAGACGGTGAAGTACTTCAACAACGAAGACTTCGAAGCGCGTCGCTACGACGCGAGTTTGGAGAAGTTGCGCCAAGCGACGCTGAAGAGCCAAACCACCCTCAGCTTGCTCAACAGTGGTCAACAGCTCATCATCTCGGCGGCTCTGGTGGCCATGCTGTGGCGGGCGACCTTGGGCGTGGTCGAGGGTCGAATGACACTCGGGGATTTGGTGATGATCAATGCCTTCATGATTCAGCTGTACATCCCCTTGAATTTCTTGGGGGTGATATACCGAGAATTGAAGCAAGCGTTGACCGATTTGGACAAGATGTTTGGCCTGCTGGAGCGCGATCGCGAGGTCGAGGATGCCCAGAGTGCGTGGCCGCTTCAGGTCGGTGAAGGACACGTACGATTTGAGTCGGTGTCTTTCGGTTATGACCCCGAGCGACCTATCTTGCGTGAGGTGAGTTTTGAAATCCCGGCCGGCAAGACTGTGGCGGTGGTGGGTGCATCAGGTGCAGGAAAGTCCACACTGGCGCGGCTGCTGTACCGGTTTTATGACGTGACGGCAGGCTCAATCACCATCGATGGGCAAGACATTCGTTCGGTGACGCAAGCCAGCCTGCGGCGCGCCATCGGCATCGTGCCTCAAGACACCGTGCTGTTCAACGACACCGTGTTGTTCAATATTGCTTATGGTCAGCCCGATGCTTCGCGCGAGCAGGTGGAGGCCGCAGCCCGCTCTGCCCACATTCATGACTTTATTGACTCCACCCCGAAAGGCTATGACACCATGGTGGGGGAGCGAGGTTTGAAATTGTCGGGCGGAGAAAAGCAGCGGGTGGCCATTGCCCGCACCTTGCTCAAGAACCCGCCCGTCCTGATTTTTGACGAAGCCACGTCAGCGCTGGATTCGGCCAATGAGCGGGCCATTCAAGCCGAAATGCGCAGCGCTGCGCAAGGTAAGACAGCGCTCGTCATTGCCCATCGATTGAGCACGGTGGTGGACGCGCATGAAATCGTGGTCTTGGATCAGGGCCGGGTGGTCGAGAGAGGATCGCATGACCACTTGCTGAACTTGAATGGGCGATACGCGCAGATGTGGGCCTTGCAGCGCGCCGCTACACTTTGACCTGTGGAAACCAAGTGGCTTGAAGACTTTGTCAGCCTGGCGGAGACGCGCAGCTTTTCTCGATCTGCGCAGCTGCGCCATGTGACCCAACCAGCGTTTTCTCGTCGCATCCAGGCGCTCGAAGCCTGGGCGGGCACCGACTTGGTGGATCGATCGTCTTACCCCACACGGCTGACTCCTGCTGGAGAGACGCTCCATGCCCAAGCGCTGGAAATTCTGGCCGCTCTGCAGGCCAGTCGCAACATGATGCGCAGCCACCAGGTAGGTGGCCTGGACATGATCGACTTTGCCGTCCCCCACACCTTGGCGTTCACGTTTTTCCCCCATTGGCTGATGGATCTCAAGGCGGGGTTTGGTGCCGTCAAGAGCCGCCTCATGGCACTCAATGTGCATGATGCCGTGCTGCATCTGATGGAAGGGGCGTGTGACCTGCTGATCTCCTATCACCACGCGAGTCAGCCCCTTCAATTGAGCCCACAACGCTACGAGATGCTGAGTCTGGGCCGCGAAACTTTGGCACCTTACGCGAAGGCCGATGATGCAGGGCACCCACTGTTTCAATTGGATGGCATGTCGGCAAACGCCGTGCCATTTTTGAGTTTCGCAGCGGGGGCCTACATGGCCCGATTGGTCGAATTGTTGATCAAGCAGGCGCCCGACATGCCGGCCTTGGACCCCATTTACGAGACGGATATGGCGGAAGGCTTGAAGGCCATGGCACTAGAAGGTCATGGTGTGGCTTTCTTGCCCTACAGTTCGGTGCGCAAGGAGCTCAAGTCGCGTCGTTTGGTGCCTGCCTCCGCAGCCGGGCATCACGAGTTGACCATGGAAATTCGCATCTACCGTGAAAGACCCGAGCTTGCCCGACACGTCAAACCCGTGGCCGAGGCATTGTGGAATTTCTTGAAGGCTGACAAGGAGTCGGTATGAAATGCTTTCAATGGATCGTCAGGACTTGTCTCGTGACGGCGCCTGCGTGCTTGGGCCTGTCGACGCCCGCGCTCGGTGCTGATCTCAGCAGCTTGCAGTTGCTCAGCCAGACGGAATTTCGCAAGCTGGCGCAAGATTTGGGTGCGATCGCAGCCTTCAAGGGGCTGGCGTCTGCCACGCCCTTGGGCGTCACCGGCTTTGACGTGGCCACTTCGCTGTCTTGGTCTTCGTTGGAAAATCGCGAGGTGTGGAACAAGGCCGCCGCGGGGCTGGGCGCACCCTCGGGGGTGCCGGTGCCTGCGCTGAGATTGGCCAAAGGACTGCCTCTGGGGCTGGATGCTGGGTTGATGCTCAGCACGGTGCCGGCCACGGGGGCGCAGCTGGCCGGCGCTGAGTTGCGGTGGGCTGTGGTGGAAGGGGGCCCGCTTACGCCCGCATTGGGCTTGCGCGCCCATGCCACCCGGCTGTCGGGCGTGAACCAACTATCTTTGGGCACCACCGGTGTGGATGTGATCTTGTCCAAGGGGTTCGCCTTGGTCACGCCCTATGTGGGTTCAGGCGCCTTGCGCACCGCGGCGACGGCGCAGGTGTCTAGCCATTTGGCCGGCGAAAACATCTCGGCATCCCGCTTGTTCGCGGGTGCCCATGTGAACTTCGGCCTGTTTGACGCCACCATGGAGTGGGATCGCAGCGCGGGCTTGCGAACCGTTTCCGGTCGAGTGGGCTATCGATTTTGAGGGCGACATGAACACCACGACCCTGAGTCTGACGCGGCCTGACGACTGGCACCTGCATGTGCGCGATGGTGCGGCACTGGCCGCCGTGATTCCGCACACAGCGGCGCAATTCGGGCGCGCCATCATCATGCCCAACCTGAAGCCGCCCATCACCACGACCCAGCAGGCGGTGAGCTACCGTGATCGCATCTTGGCGGCATTGCCCGAAGGTGCCGACTTTCAGCCCTTGATGACGCTGTATCTGACGGATCACACGCCCCCTGAAGAAATGGCGAGGGCCCAAGAGGCGGGTGTGGTGGCGCTCAAGCTCTACCCTGCGGGTGCGACCACGCACAGCGACGCCGGCGTGACCGACCTGCGCAAGACCTACCGCACGCTTGAAGCCATGCAAAGGTTGGGTTTGCTGCTGCTGCTGCATGGCGAGGTCACCGATCCGGCCGTGGACATCTTTGACAGAGAGGCCGTGTTCATCGACCAAGTGATGGGACCTCTGCGCAAAGACTTTCCTGCGCTCAAAGTGGTGTTTGAGCACATCACCACGCAGGAGGCTGCGCAGTATGTGGCTGCAAGCGATGACCTCACCGCAGCCACCATCACCGCTCATCACCTGCTCTACAACCGCAATGCCTTATTTGTGGGCGGCTTGCGTCCTCACTATTACTGCCTGCCGGTCCTGAAGCGAGAAGTACACCGCCTGGCCCTGGTTCAGGCCGCCACGTCGGGGAGTCCCAAATTTTTCTTGGGCACGGACAGCGCGCCTCACGCGGCCGCCCTCAAGGAGCAGTCGGTGTGCGGGGCCGGTTGTTTCACGGCGCCTTGCGCGTTGGAGTTGTATGCCGAAGCCTTTGAGGCAGCGGGTGCGCTCGATCGCCTGGAAGCCTTTGCCAGTTTCCATGGCGCCGACTTTTACGGCGTGCCTCGAAACGCGGGGCGTGTGACCTTGAAGCGAGAGCCGTGGACCTTGCCCGAGTCGATGCCATTTGGCGATGCGCTCATCAAGCCCTTGCGGGCGGGGGAGACCTTGAACTGGCGGCTGCATGCGGGCGCTTGATCGCGCGCCCGGAGCTCTGTCGGGGTGCTCTCGGGACGTACTGGGGAGATCGATAACCCTGGTGTTTGCAAGGGTGTTGAGCGCAGGCGCTTGAAACCGGACGGCTTGGCCTCACATTTCGCCTCTGAGCCACTTTGAGGCGCCGGTTTCCCGGCGATGCACACATGAAACGCATTGTCCTTTTCGTCCTGACCAACTTGGCGGTGATGGTGGTGCTGGGCATCACGGCATCGTTGCTGGGAGTGAACCGTTATCTCACGCAGAGCGGCTTGCACTTGGGCACTTTGCTCGGCTTTGCGGCGGTCATGGGCTTTGGAGGCGCTTTCATCTCATTGCTCATGAGCAAGCCCATGGCCAAGTGGTCCACCGGGGCGACGCTGATCAATGATTCGTCCGATCCAACCCATCAGTGGTTGGTGCGCACCGTGGCGCAATTCGCGCAGAAAGCTGGCGTGCAGATGCCCGAAGTGGCGCTGTATGAGGGCGAACCCAATGCCTTCGCCACAGGAGCGTTCAAGGACTCCGCCCTGGTGGCGGTGTCCACGGGCTTGCTCGAAAGCATGACCCGCGAAGAAGTCGAGGCCGTGATTGGTCATGAGGTGGCTCACGTGGCCAACGGCGATATGGTCACCATGACGCTGATCCAAGGGGTGATGAATACCTTTGTGGTGTTCCTGTCGCGGGCCATCGGCTACTTCGTGGACAAAGTGGTGTTGCGCAACGACCGCGAGGGTCCCGGCATGGGCTACATGATCACGACCATCGTGCTGGACATTGCGCTGGGCCTGGTGGCGGCCATCATCGTGGCGTGGTTCTCACGTCAACGCGAATTCAGAGCCGATGCGGGAGCCTCGCAGCTCATGGGAAATCGTCAACCCATGATCAACGCCCTGGCACGCCTGGGAAGTCTCCAAGGCGGAGAGTTGCCGCAGTCGGTCAAGACCATGGGCATCTCTGGGGGCTCCAATGGACTGATGGCGCTGTTTTCGAGCCACCCGCCCATTGAAGAGCGCATTCGTGCGCTGCAGCACGGTCAGGGTTGAGGCGGTGCGGGGAGATGGCTTCGCTGCGCTCGCCATGACGGTAGAGCTGCGCTCGCCATGATGTGCCCCGTCATTGCGAGGCCCCTCGGGCCGAAGCAATCTCTGCCCGACCTCCCTGCGGTCGAATCAATG
>CAZCJB010000047.1:0-19268 GCA_964498795.1 uncultured Rubrivivax sp.
GGTTGATGTTGATGAAACCGACCGTCGCGTCCATCAAGAAGTTGATCTTGTCAAAGAGGAAGGCTGTGTGCGAGTCCAGCGAGTCGATGTCGCGCAAAATTTGTCTCGCTTCCTCGAATTGCTCGGCATTGAGCATGCGACTGCGCATCATGAAGCTCAAGGCCCGCCGGGTGTCCATCACGTTGCGGCGGATGCGTCCGTTCAAGTCTTCCTCTCGCGCAATGGCGGCCAGAGCCTCGGCGGCCGTGTTGTCATTGACGTCTTCCTTCAGCACCCGCTCGCTCACCGCTTCGAGGTGGTCGTAAATGCCCTCGAGCGCATCGGCTGAATACTCGGCATCGGCGTCATAGAGCTTGAGCAGCACATCTTTGGCGTCTTCGATCAGCGCAGGAATGCGCCGCGCGCGCAAACGCAGCAGGCGAAACACCGGCAGGTCCTCATCGTGCACTGAGAACAACACCCCCTCTTTCAAGATGAAGGCCACGCGCACGTTGCGATCGCCCTTACCTTCTTCGGCATCATCTTCACCCTCGATCAAAAAGTCCGAACGGATGTGGAGTTCACCGTTGTCTTCTTCGTAAAACCGGGCGGATTCTTCGAGGTCCTCGTCGACGATGTCGGCGGGCAGGTGCAGGCCAAAGTGGCTGGCGATCCAACCCTTTTCTTCGGCCGTGGGGGATTCCAGATCGACCCAGATCGGACGCACCTGCTTCAGGGCGTCGATGGACTCGATCTCTTCTTGAAACAGCCGGCCACTGGCCAGCGAGAAGACATTCAGCATCAGGCTCTCCGGGCCGGACGACGCCGGCGCTAGGATGTGGGGGAGGTGAGGGACAACCGTCTCACCCCGCGCGCTCGCCCGTGGCGAAAGGCCATGGGGCTGGGCCGATGCTGGAGTGGACGGTCACCGAGGGTGACTCTGGTCCAAGGGATGGCTCCGTAATGACGACAACCGAGATTATGCCTCGGGTCAGACCCGCCAGTACAGGCCCCGTCGGTCCAGCCAGAGGGCCAAGGCCCCGTACACCCCCACGGTGACCATGGCAAACAGCAGCGAGGAGGCCCGCGGGTCTGCGGTCATAGGCTCAAACACCGTGCGGTAGATCCAAGGCAACGGAGTGATCCAACGGGGGGCGCCTTCTGCCGTGAGACCGTCTTCGATGCGCCACAAGGTCAGCAGCCGTGGCACCAAGCCACTGAGCGCAAAGATAGCCAATGCGTTGCGCCCAAATGCCACCCACAGATGGCCCCAAGGACGCATGGCACTTTGACACCACGACGCCGACCGTGAGTGGGCGCTCCATCGCTGCGTCATGACCATGGTCGCCATCGCGGCCACGGCCCACCCCGTGGTCCAGAGCACGTAACTCGACGTCCAAATCTTTTTGTTCAGCGGCATGAGAAACTGCCAACCTCCTCCGAGGACGCACAGCGCCACGGCCGCGAGACCCCACTGAAGCGGCAATCGAGGGTCGTCTCGCCGACGCAGCCACCATTGCCCCGCCAGGTAGCCGAGCAGCACTTGGGCCACTGCGGGCGCTGTGCTGGCCAGACCCTCCGGGTCAAAAGGCACGCCCTCCCCGCGGTACAGATGACTGGCGCCCAGCCAGGCCCGATCCCAATGGGTGCCAAAGAAGCCCTCCAAGCTGTAAGGGTCGGGGCCCCGTGCCCAGGATTCGCACGCGGCCCAATACCCCAGCAGCAGTGCGGCGCTGCTCCCCAGCGCGGCCCGCCATCTCCCCCACCTGACGATGAGTGCTGCCAGAGCCCAACACAGGGCGATGCGTTGCAACACGCCCATGAGCCGCAGCGTGTCCCAGGATCGCCATGTCAACTCTCCCTGCGCATCCCACCTCACAAAAGGGCTGGCGTTCAAGAACAAGCCAATGCCGAAGATCCAGGCGGTGCGTTGCCACCACCGATGCGCGAAGTCAACCGGCGCCGACTTTTGCTCGTCCGAGTTCATGGACAGCGCCAGTGCATGCCCCACTGCAAACAGGAAAAAGGGAAACACCAAATCGGTGAGGGTGCAGCCATGCCACTTGGCATGCTCAAGTGCGGGATACAAATGCTTCCAGGTGCCGGGGTTGTTGACCAGGATCATCAAGGCCACGGTGGCCCCTCGAAACATGTCCACGGCGCGGTCGCGTCCGGGGGCGAGTGGCGAGCCTCCCAGTGTCACCGCAAGGCGTCCTCGATACGACCCCGCGACCGATCCAGCCGCTGTTGCGCTGTGTCAGCCTCGACGCCTGCCAAAAGCATCACGATGGCCACTTTCACACGGTGGCCGCAGGCTTGCAGGGCGTGTCGGGCATCCTCCACGCTCGCGCCGGTGGCCATCACCGTGAGCTGCTCGGCGCGGCGGACCAGCTTGGCATTGGTGGCGCGCAAGTCCACCATGAGGTTGCCATGCACCTTGTGCATCCGCACCATGAGAGCGCTGGACAAGGTATTGAGCGCTATTTTTTGTGCCGTGCCAGCTTTCAAGCGCGTGCTGCCCGAGATGACTTCGGGGCCGGTGTCGAGCACGATGCCCACCTGGGCATGTTGGACCACAGGCGTGCCCGGGTTGTTGGTCAATCCGATCGTCAGCGCGCCTGCGGCCTGGGCGGCCTGCAGTGCGCCCAACACATAGGGCGTCGCTCCAGAAGCCGCAATGCCGATGACGACATCTTGAGGCGTCGGATTCGTGGCCTGCAAATCCATCTGCCCCTGTGCCGCATCATCTTCAGCGCCTTCAACGGCCAAGAACATCGCGCCTGGCCCACCGGCCAACAAACCCAACGCTCGCTCGCTGGGCCAAGAGAAGGTGGGCAGCAACTCCACGCCGTCGAGCACGCCCAGCCGACCACTGGTACCGGCGCCGACATAAATCAATCGGCCACCCGCCTCCAGGCGAGGTACGGCTGCTTCCACGGCTTGCACCAATGCGGCTCGTGCGCCCTGCACGGCTTGAGCCGCCAAGGCTTGGTCGCTGACGAAGGCCTGCACCAAGTCGGTGGTTGAATAACGGTCGAGCAGTGCGTGTTGCGCGTGAGGTGTTTCAGTGCGGGAGCTCATAGGGCTGCTTCTTGGTCAGGTGGGGAGGACTTGCACAGGAGGGCTCTCTCGTCCCCGTCGATCAATTGCGCGAACGACCACACGAGCGATGTCAGGCTCCAATGTCACGGTGTTCACTGCGGTGGCTTTGGCAGTTTGGATCGAAAATTCCCAGCGTCCCCCTCGCAAACACCAAATGGCCCAGACGAATGGATCGGACCTCGGAGACCCCGAGGCCTCCATTCGGATCTCCAGCACGCGAAGTGCCCCCTGCACACCCTGCGCCCAACGCAGCGAAGGCGCGGCCGGCGCACTCGAGGGTGCTCCCAGGTTGACTGGCACCACCGCCGGCTGTGCATAGGGCCCACGCTTGAGGGCCGTGGCCACACCGTCCACGTCCTTCATGAGGGCGATCATGCTGAAGTGGATCTGCCCGGTCGAGGCCTCTCGGCTGCGGGCCAGGGCGATTTGGTTCACCACTTCGGAGGCGGGCCAGGGTTGGGGCGCGGCCCCAACACGGCTGGTGAACAAGCCAGGCCACATGTGGCGCGACTGCCGGTTTTGCGAGATCCAGTAATCCAGCAACACCTCAAAAGCCTGCTCGCGCCGTTCGATGCGCCAATAGAGTTGAGGGGCCAGATAATCCAGCCATCCAGCCTCCAGCCATCGCTCGACATCGGCATAGAGCTTGTCGTATTGGCTGAACCCGCTGATGCCTGGAGGGCGCCGATCGGGTCGCCCCAAACCAAAGGGACTGATCCCCACCCGCACCCAAGGTTTGAGACGCTTCACGGTGTCGTGCAAGGCTTGCACCAAGCGATCGACATTGTCACGGCGCCAAGCATCGCGGGTCAACGCGCCACCCTGCAACACATATTGCTGCCAAGAGACATCGTCTGGAAAAGGCACCTCGGCGCCCCCTTGGGTGATGGGGTAAGGATAGAAGTAGTCATCGATGTGCACGCCATCGATGTCGTAACGTTGCACGACATCGGCCACCACCGCCAGGGTGTGCGCCGCTGACTGGGGCTCACCCGGGTCCATCCACAACGTATCACCGTAGCGTTTGACCACATCGGCTTGACGCTTGGACACGTGCAACGGCGCGTCCACCGATTTGGCCGAGGCGTGTCGTGCCCGGTAGGGGTTGAACCATGCATGGAGTTCCAAGCCGCGTTCGTGGGCTTGCTCGACCCAGAACGCCAGCGGGTCATAGGCAGGCTCAGGAGCCTTGCCTTGCGTGCCTGTGAGATATTCGCTCCAAGGCTCGAGCGTGGAGGCATACAAGGCGTCAGCTGCGGGGCGCACCTGCAAAATCAGCGCATTCAAGCCGATGTCGCGCGCGCGGTCGAGCATGGCCACGGCTTCGCTACGTTGTGCCTGAGTTGACAGCCCGGGCCTGCTGGGCCAGTCGATGTTGGCCACGGTGGCCACCCAAGCCGCTCGAAACTCCCGGGGCAAAGGTGGTGGTTCGGTGGACAGCGCTTGCGCATGCCCCGACGCATGAAGGCCACTGCCCAAAAGGCAGGAGGCCGTGAAATGCAAACAGGTACGACGTCGTATCACGGCTTTTTGACGGCTTGGGTCAACACCTGCAGCAGCGCCGCAGTTTCCGCATCGGGTTGACCGTCGTAACGCGCGCTGCGGTACTTCATCTGGAAGGCCGACAAGGCGCTGCGGGTGACGTCGTCGAGTTGGGACGTCACGGGCACCTGGAACCCGTGTCGATTCAGAGCCCGCTGAAACCAATCGATGGTCGGCAGTTCCGCCTCGAATTGAGGCCGCTGTTCGGCCACCTTTTGCGCCTCGGGCCACAGCACCAGGCCTTCATCCGCCAATCTTTTCCAAGGAAACAGCGGCCCGGGGTCTTGCTTGCGTGTAGGGGCGATGTCACTGTGGCCGAGCACGCGCTCCGGAGGAATTTGGTGCCGCCGAACAATGTCTTTGACCAAAGGGATCAGGGTGTCCATTTGCGCCTGGGGGTAGGGGGTATAGACCCGCCCTTCGGGCGTGTCCATCCAGCCCCGGTTGACGATCTCAATGCCGATACTGCCCGCGTTGAGCATGGCGTTACCTTTCCAGAAGCTGAGTCCGGCATGCCAGGCGCGACGCTCTTCGGGCACCAAGCGATAGATCTTGGGCGGGCTTTCGTCGGACACCAAGTAATGCGAAGAGACCTCTTGTTGTGTCAGCACCTTGACCGATGTCGGAAAGTCCAACACCGTGTAATGCAACACCAAGAACTGGGCGCGACTGTCTTGTGCCTTGGCTTCGTAGCGAGTGTCTATGGGGACCCCGCCAGGCGTGGTGACGGCACAGCCCCCGAGCCAAGCAAAGATTCCCAACGCCATCCACGATCCCAAAATCCGGTGCGCGCGCCACAGGCAGTTCATCGAATTCTCCAAAACGTCCATCGCGAGCCTCTTCTCCACAAGGTGGCCTCCATGGCGGTCACGATCCGCCACAATCACGCATGATGTCAAGTTCCCGAGTTCTTTCGCAAAGCCCCCGAGGTCGTGGACGCATTCTGCCGTTTCTTCGCTCGCTTGGGGTCGTTTGGGTCTGTGCCTGGTTCAGCGGGGTGTCGCTGGCTGACCCAGGCCGTTTGCCCAAAAGTGTGCAAGCGGCGCTCGACAAAGCGCAGGTCGGCTCAGAGGCATTCGCGGCCATTGTCTTGCCACTGTACCGACCTTCATTGAGTTGGGAGCACCGAGCTGACGTGTCCATGCAGCCGGGCTCGACCATGAAGCTGGCGACTTCCATTGTGGCGCTCGACCGGCTCGACCCCACGCTGCGCAGTCGTACCGATCTGTTGACCACCGGGGACGTGCTGGGCGATGTATTGAGAGGAGACGTGGTCCTTCGAGGTGGTGCCGACCCTCACCTGGGGTTGGCCCAGGTGACTCAGTTGTTGCTGGAACTCAGAGAGTCAGGGGTGCGGGAGATCGCAGGAGATCTTGTGTTGGACCGCAGCCTGTTCAAGCCCTCGCGGTTCGACCGCGGAGTACCGCCTTTTGATGAGTCGCCTGAGTTCCCTTACAACGTCATTCCAGATGCCTTGCAATTCACGGGCAACCTCATGGGCTTGGAGCTGAAGTCTGACGACACCACACTCAGGGTGCGGTCGGTTCCCGCCTTGGAAGAGGTGGAATTTGTCAGCGATGCAATGACCCTCACGACCACGCGGTGCAAAGATTGGGACGATGACTGGAAGCTGCCAGTGGTCACGCAAACGGTTGATCGTGTGCGCGTGGAGTTACGAGGCGGTTTTCCTCGCCAGTGCACAGTGCGTGCGGAGCTGCAACTCTTCGATCGCGACCGCATGGCGGAGCTGACTTTTCGTGCGCTGTGGAAGCGTTTGGGGGGTACTTGGACAGGGCGCGCGCGCGAAGGCCTCACCGCGGAATCGGCGCGGCTGGTGGCATCCCACGTGGCTGCGCCATGGCGCGAGGTCTTGCGGCCTTTGAACAAGCATTCAGACAATGCCCACACGCGCCTGCTTTACCTGCTGCTCGGGGTGCATTCCCAAATTCCCGCCCCCCCGGAAGCCACGACCTTCGAGCGGGCCGACCGCGAAATTCGCGGCTGGCTCGAGGCTCAGCGCATCTCGGCCGAGGGCCTGGTGCTGGACAACGGCTCAGGCCTGTCACGCAGTGAGCGCATCACGCCGCGCACCTTGGCACTCATGCTCAAGAAGTCTCAAGAGAGCCGTCATGCGGCAGACCTTTTGATGAGCCTGCCCGTGGCAGGCGAAGACGGTTCCATGCGCAACCGGCTCAAGAACGCCACCTCCACGGGGTGGGCACGCTTGAAGACTGGATCGTTGCGCAACGTGGCGGCCTTGGCTGGCATTGTGTATGACCCCCGACGCCGCCCCCTGGTGGTGGTGGCCATGATCAATCACGACGATGCACGCAAGGCGCGCCCTGCGCTCGACGCGCTCGTCGAATGGGTGGCTCAAGGCCGACCCGGCCAATGAGGCAACTTCGCGCTTCAGCGCGGAGGAGGACGAGGTCAGTGCTTCAGCGCGACCGAGTGGCCAGCGCCTGCCACAACTTGTCAGCGGTGAGGGGCATTTGCAAGGCCCAAGCCGCTTCGCGCGGCACGCCGCCCTGAATGAGCGCGTCCATCACGGCATTGACCACCGCAGGCGTGGCGCCGATGGTGCCCAACTCGCCCACCCCTTTCACGCCGAGCACGTTGGTCTTGCAGGGCACGGAGGTGTCGAACACCGTCTTGAACTTCCTAAATCCATCGACCTTGGGCAAGGCGTAATCCATGAAGCTGGCCGTGAGCAGCTGGGCCGCCTCGTCATACACCACCCGTTCGCACAACGCTTGCCCCATGCCTTGTACGGCGCCGCCTTCGAGCTGACCTTCCACAATTTGCGGGCTCACCACCCGGCCGATGTCGTTCACGCTGGCGTATTCCACCACCTGCACTTCTCCGGTGTCGGGGTCCACTTCGACCTCGCACACGTGCGCACCATTGGGCCAACTCGGCGCCCCGGCGGTCGCGTCTCCTGAGGCCGTGATGCGTGCATCACTTTGCCTGCCTGCTAACTCAAACAAGCCGATCTTGAGGTCGGTGCCGATCACCCGGAACGTGCCCTCGAAATACTCAATGTCGCTCTCGGCGGCCTCGAGGGCTTCACTGGCCAAAGACTTGGCATGTGCCACAGTGCGCTCACTGGCCACCTGCACAGCGCCACCGCCTGTGAAGAGGGACCGGCTGCCGGCACTGCCAAAACCATTGGCCCGATCGGTGTCGCCTTGCAGGATGCGGATGCGGTCAATCGGCACACCGAACACGTCCACCGCCAACTGCGCGTAACTGGTGGCGATGCCTTGACCCATGGGCATGGTGGCCGAAATCAATTCGATGATTCCGTCGGCCCGCACGTGCACCTTCACCGTTTCTGACAAGGCGTTACCGCCTGTCCACTCCAAAAACGTCGTCACGCTGCGTCCGCGAAGGCGTCCTTGTGCTTGCGAAGCCGCATGCCGGGACGGGTATCCGGTCCAATCACCGAGCATCAGCACCTGGTCGAGCATCTTTTCAAACTCGCCAGTGTCGTACACCAAGCCGGTTCCGTTGGTATAGGGCATCTGCTCAGGGCGCACCAAGTTGCGACGCCGCAATTCGGCCGGGTCCACACCCATATGATGCGCGGCCGCATCCATCAGTCGCTCGATGATGTAAATGGCCTCGGGGCGCCCTGCGCCCCGATAAGCCCCCACCGGTGTGGTATTGCACAGCACCGCGGTGATGTGCAGGTCCAGCACGGGGATGTCATACACGCTGGTGGTCACGAAGGGGCCAATGACGCAAGGGATGGCCACTCCCGTTGGGGTGGCATAGCCGCCTACGTTGGCGAAGGAGCGTTGTCGCAGCGCCAAGATACGCCCTTGCGCATCCAACGCCAATTCCGCATGGGTCTGTAGATCGCGTCCGTGCACGGAGGCCATGAATTCCTCCAGGCGGGTCGAGCGCCACCGCACGGCACATCCCACCTGGCGCGCGGCCTGGGCCACCACCAAGTCTTCAGGATACAGCCCGGTTTTCATCCCGAATCCACCACCCACGTCACCGACGGTCACCCGGACTTGCTCCTTGGTCAAGCCTGGCAACAGTGACGCCACACCGTCACGCACGGCCGTGGGCATCTGGCTCGACAAGGTCAAGAGGAGGCGGTTGGAGCCCGCTTCGAGCTCCGCCATGACCACCCGAGGCTCAATCGCACTCGGTGCCAGACGCTGGTTCACCAAATCCAAGCTCACCACATGGGTGGCTGTTGCGAACGCGGCCGCGCAAGCGGCGGCGTCTCCGTGGCGCTTTTCTGCAGCGATGTTGTCCCCCGCCTGGTCGCACAACCTGGGCGCATCTGCTGCCAAGGCGGCGCTCACGTCCTTGACGGCGGACAGCACCTCATAGTCAACCCACACCGCCTCAGCCGCATTGACCGCCACCTCTCGCGACGTGGCCACCACCGCGGCCACGGCCTCACCCACAAAACGAACCGTCTCGTGAGCCAACGCACGCCGCGGTGCAGTGACCGCGGGTTGACCATCGGGCCGTGTGAAAGCGGGCGGCGGCGCCGCCATGGGCTTCACGCCCTGTGCCACCAAATCGGCCCCAGTAAGGATGGCCAGCACTCCTTGCATCTCCAGCGCAGGTGCAGTATCGATGGACAGGATGCGTGCATGGGCGTGCGGTGAACGCACAAACACCAGGTGGGCCAAGCCGTCACGGTGCAGATCGTCAGTGAAGCGGCCACGACCTGTGATGAGCGTGGGATCCTCCAGGCGTCGCACCGTGTGGCCACTGCCAAAACGCATCGGCCCCAAAGTATCTGGCGTCGTGGGGGTCATGGCTGACCTCCCGCGGCAGCAGAGCCTGCCAGAGACTGGGCCGCTTGTTGCACCGCCTTGACGATGTTCACGTAGCCCGTGCAGCGGCACAAATTGCCCTCCAGAGCGTGAACGATCTCCTCTTCAGTCGGATGCGGTGTGTGGGCGAGCAGGCCCGCTGCGGCCATCAACATCCCGGGCGTGCAAAAGCCGCACTGCAGCCCATGGCATGCGCTGAAGGCTTCTTGCAGCGGATGGAGAGCGCCGTCCGCCCCCAATCCCTCGACGGTGGTCACTGCACAACCTTGGGCTTGCAGCGCCAAGAAACTGCAGCTTTTGACGGGACGTCCCTCCATCAGCACCGTGCAAGCTCCGCACTGAGCGGTGTCGCATCCGGTGTGGGTACCGGTCAATCGGAGGTTTTGACGCAGCAAGTCCACCAACAACGTGGTCGGTTCGATGTCGGCCTGAACGGCTCGACCGTTCACCTGCAACTCAACTTGTGTCACCACACAGCCCTCATCAATATTTATCAGTGCGGCAGCTGGGCCGCTTGCTCCCCCAGGTCCCAAAATACGCCGGCCATCACTTCGAGGCCCTGGCGCACCACGGGGGCCAACAAATGCTCGTTGGGCGCATGTTGGCAACACCCCGCGTAACTGTGCGGAATCCACACGGTGGGTAAACCCAGGATTTCGGCAAACACATCATTGGGCAACGAGCCTCCCAAGTTCGGAAGTAACACGGCTTCTTGACCCGTGGTGCGTCGTATCGAGGCCAAGGCAAACCTCACCCAGTCATTGTCAGGATCCAAGCGAGTGGCCGCCATCACCGTGGGCTCACTCACCTGCACCTCTTCAAAACCATGGGCGTCCAGGTGCGCACGCACATGCGCTCGCAATCGTGTCACGTCGGTCCCCACCACGAAGCGCATGTGCATCGTCGCCTTGGCTTCAGGAGGGATGGCATTGACTGGGTGGTCAGGATTGCCCGTGCGGTAGGCCAACACTTCCATCGTGTTCCACGCAATCACCCGCTCAGCTGGTGTCAGATCGGGTTCGCCCCAATCCTCATCCACCTTCGGGTCACCCGGGTCGCCGCCAAACGTTAAACCGTGCAATGCAGCGCGTACGTTGTCAGCGACGGGGGGTGGTTTCAAGGCTTCCACCTTCAATCGACCCCGTGCGTCGACGAGACACGCGATGGCGTTGGCGAGCACGGTGCCTGGGTTGCGCAGCAGGCCTCCCCAGTTGCCCGAGTGGTGTCCTCCCTCACGGCATTTCAAGGTCAGGTCGAAATTGGCCACTCCGCGTGAGCCCAGAAACACGGTCGGCCTGTCGCTGCGAAAGCGCGGGCCGTCGCTGGCAATCAGCACGTCCGACTTCAAGGCCGCCTGGTGCGCTTGGCAGAACTCTGCCAAGCCCGGAGACCCCGCTTCTTCGCCAGTTTCAACCAGCCACTTCACATTGAAACCCAGTCGACCCCCGCGGGCTTGGAGCACCTGGGCCAAGGCCGCGAGATTGATGCTGTGTTGCCCCTTGTTGTCGGCCGTACCGCGACCATAGATGCGATCACCCACTTGCTGCAACACCCAGGGGCCTGCCCCTTGAGTCCAGGAGGCATCCTGACCCCGGATAACGTCACCATGTCCATAAATCAACACGGTGGGCAAGTCAGGCGACTCGATGCGCGAGGCGATCAACAGAGGGCCGTAGGGCTGCACCGGGTTGGGATGAATGGCGCCTTCAAATCCCAGGGCCTGCAGTGATGGCAACCATTCGTCTGAGAGGTAAGTTTTCAGGGCGGGGCTGCTCGAAGGGTCTTGGCTCAGCGTGCGGATGGCCACTCGACGCGACAAGTCGGCCAGAAATGCGCCACTGTCAAAGTGGGCTTGAGCCAGCTCCAAGGCGGCGCTTCGTGTCATGACTTGGCCAACAGGGTGAAGTGTTCGACCGACGGCGGCGCCGCGAAAAACGGCCCGACGATCGCGCGCCATTGGGTAAACAAAGGCCCCTGCCGGAAGTGCACCGTGTGGTCTTCGAGCGTGTTCCAGAAAATCATCAGCACATAGCGCTGCGGGCTTTCAACGCCTTTGTTGACTTTCCATCCCCGAAACCCTTGAGCCTGCGAGATGACCTCTTTCAGGCCGCGCTGAATTGCCTGGTCAAAGGCTGCCTCTTGTCCAGGGTGAATGCGGATATCCGCCACTTCTAGAATCATGTTGACCTTCGTTACATCTTGCATCCGCGGCCGGGGTCGGCCAAGGCTTTGACGGCCACACCGGTGACCACGTTGTACAGGCCCTTAACCTCTCGCACATAAAAGTCCTGAGTCGGGTTGTGTTGAGGACTCAAGGTGAATTTTCCGCGTGGGCTGTCGATTTGGGCCTTTTTCATGGCGGCGAGCATGGTCGGCCGGTCTTTGTCGTTGCCCTTGACGGCTTGCAAGCCTGCGCTCAGCAGCTGTGCAGCGTCGTAGCCTTGCATGGCGTACACGTCAGGGTTGGCTTTGTAAGTCACGGCAAACTTGTTGCGAAAAGCGTTGTTGCGAGGCGTCTCCAAGTTGTCACCGTAGTGCAGCGCAGTGATCAGTCCTTGCGCCGAAGCGCCTTGGGCCTCCAACGTGCCGTCGGTCAAGAACCCCGAACCCATCAACGGAATCGCCTTGCGCAATCCTGCGGCGTCGTAATCCTTGACAAACTTCACCGCGCCGCCACCAGCAAAAAATGCAAATACCACATCAGGTTTTTGTGCGGCAATTTCCGTCAACAGCGCTTGGAACTCCACATTCGGAAATGGCAGGTTCAAGTCTTTGATGACCTTGCCGCCTCCCTTTTCAAATGCCTCAGAAAAGCCCTTGACGGTTTCAGCGCCTGCAGCATAGTTCCAGGTGATGGTCATGGCCCGCTTGTAGCCCTTTTGGGCAGCGATCACGCCCGTGGCGTAGCCAGGTTGCCAATTGCTGAAGCTGGATCGGAAAATATTCGGGGCGCACATCGGGCCCGTGATGGCATCGGCGCCGGCATTGGGCACCAGCAACAGCGTGTTGCTTTCTTTGGCGGCTTTGGCCATGGCCAAGGCGACACCGGAATGCACGGTCCCCACAATCACGTCGACCTGATCGCGCTTGATGAGCTTGTTGACGTTGTCGGTGGCTTTGCTGGGCTCACTCTCATCGTCCACCTTGAAATACTGCAAGGTGCGGCCGCCCAGCTTGCCGCCTTGTTCGTCCACATACAGCTTGAAGCCTTTTTCGATCATGTCACCCAGCGCAGCAAAGGTGCCGGTGGCCGGAAGCATGAAACCCACCTTCAACGGAGTTGGGGTCTGTGATTGCGCGGCGCCAGGAGCCACCAGGGCTCCCGCAAGGGTGGCGGTCAGGGCGCAAGCCCGTGTGGCATTGGACAGCGAAAACTTCAAGGACATGAGGGTCTCCTAGGTATGTGACTCTTAGGCTCGCCTGTTGAGCAGGCAATAAAGCCGTGTCAGTCCATTATCTACGGCGTTGGGGCTTGTGGTGAATGGCATTCAGGGACGCACGGCCGGTGCTTCCAAGCGCATCCCTTGATCACGCCAGGCCATAAAGACTTCGAGGGCCAGTGCTTGTGGGCTGTCAGGAGGGTAGGGCTGTGCCCGAACCCCTGTCATGCAATTTCTCAAACGGCGTTGCAGCGAACCCAGGGTTTGCCACTCCAACCGGTACGTGGGGTAGCCCACCGTGTTGGCGGGCGGAATGGGGCTGCCCCCCAAGCGTTTGCCAACCTGCGCCTCATGACATTCTGCACAGGACAGATCCAACTGGCCCACCCGCTGGCGCCACAGGCGCTCGCCTTCAGCCCGCCAGGATTGCAGAGGCGACGCCGGCGATAGAGACGCATCGCTCGACTGCAATGGTGCCCCGCGAGAGGCGTGTGCCAGCGCCGCCGTGAGCGCGAGCCGCTCGGGCGAGTCGGGCAAGGTGGGCTTGCCTTGGTGCGTCTCAAGGCAGCGCGCCACCTGCAGGCTCAAAGTCAAAGGGCGTGAGGTGGCGGGGTCCCAAACCGGATAGCGGGTAGCGACCCCCCTCATGCGTTCCTCTAAAGGGCCGCCATGGCAGCTGGCGCAGGCACGCCCGGCGCCGCCCGGCACCTGGGCCCAAAGCGCCTGCCCCTCCCGCACGGCCAACATGCCCGGGTTTTGCGCATCGTCACGCTGCAACTGACGCAACGACTCCCCCATCAGGTCATAACCGGTGAGCCGCGAAGGTTGGGCCTGAACCCCGGACCACCCCACAACCCACCCCAGGGCCCACCCCACGGCCCAGGTCAGCCAGGGCCGAAGAGTTTTCATTGCGCGCGCCGTGTTCATCCAGAGTGATCAGGGGGCAGTCACCGTCAAGGCCACCTGTTGCGAGTGATGAAAGCCTCGGTCTCCCGTCCAGGTAAAGCGCAAGACGCCAGATCGCTGCGCGATCCAATCAAAGGCCACATAGGGGTTGGCTGCCACGGCCGCGTGCATCTGCGTCTCGAAAATCAAGGCGTCGTCCAAGTGGACGCTCATATGGCGGATGATGTCCTTGGGGACGATTTGGCCCTGCGCATCGGCCCGTTGCCCGGTTTCCATAGGGTGGCCCACCATGGCTTGCACCGTCACCACCTGCCCGGGGCGTACCAGCTTGGGAATCGTGATCAGGGCTTGGGGCATGGCTTCAACTCTCTTCGATGCAGGCGGCCAGGGTGACCAGCACCTCCACGCGATGGATCCAGCCGCTGCCGTCTGACAACAGGGCCGCGGCGGTCACTCCTTGGGATGTGGCCAAACGCATGCGGGTGCTGACCCGGGCGGGCCAGTCCACGCGGGTCTCCCCGGGCGCTGGGGGCGGCCATCTGAACACGGCCACATCGGGCGCGGGGTTGAGTTCGGTGAAGAGCCCCAGGGCCACCACACGCGCGCCAGAGGACTTGGGCCCGGCATACGTGACGGTCACCGGTACCGCATTGCCGTTTTCAACGATGGCATCAATGTCGATCTTCAAACGGCCCGTCTGCAAGCGGACACCCGCCGAAAATCGTTGCAATGCGGCCTGCAACTCAGGGGATGGTCCCGGCGCCTGGCCTTCACTCGGCATGGAGGCGGCGATGGCCTGCACCTGCCAGACCCCCGCGGTGCATACCGCCGCCGCGGCCCCACAGCGGCCCAACCAGAGTCTGCGAGCATCGTCGATGGGCAACACGCTCAGTCCTTCAAGGTTTGGAGGTAGGCCACCACATCCTCGACCTGCTGTGCGGTCAGCACCGGACGATCCTTCCAGCCATCGCCCACCCGCGCGAGACCCTCAGTTCGGTGAAAGGCCGGCATCAAGGAGTCTGGATGGAGGCGCCGCGCATCCACCACCCGAAGGCGCAGTTGGGCGGGGGTCCAACGCCGGCCAGCCCCTGCCAAATCTCCCGCGATCTCGCCTTGTTGCCACGCTTGGGGTCGATCTTCACCGGCAGGGGCGCGGTGACACAACACGCACATTCCGATCTCGCGTCGAGACACGATCTCACGCCCCCGAGCAGGGTCACCCACGTGCCCGTCCAGCGGCTGCTCAATCCCGTCGCCCGACACTTGGTAAGCCGCTGGCTGAGCCGTCAAAGCGGGCTTCTCCTGGACCACCGATGGGCGCTTCGGGGCCAGTGGTGCTGCTTGCGCCAGGGACGCGATGACCAGACCCCCTGCGAGTAGGCCCCAGGCGCTCATGCGCGGCGCAAATTCTGGGTGCCCACCGGCATCTGCCGAATGCGTCGTCCTGTGGCGGCGAACACGGCGTTCAGCACCGCCGGTGCGGCCACCGCGATGGTGGGCTCACCCACGCCACCCCAAAAACCACCCGAAGCGACGATCACCGTCTCTACTTTGGGCATATGCGCCATACGCACCGGCGGGTAGGTGTCAAAGTTCTTTTGCTCGACCGCACCTTCTCGGGTGGTGATTTGGCCGAACAGAGCCGCCGACAGGCCAAATGCAAACGATCCCTCCACCTGCGCCTCGATCTGTTGCGGGTTGACCGCATGGCCGCAGTCCACCGCAGCCACGATCCGATGGATTTTCAAAGTCCCAGGCGCACTGACCGACACCTCGGCACACGCGGCCACATAGCTGCCAAATCCGTGCGCCACGGCCAACCCACGAAAGACCTCCTGCCCTCCTACACGCGGAGCGGCCTGTCCCCAACCGGCCTTTGCGGCGGCGGCATTGAGCACAGCCAAATGCCGCGGGCTCTTGTTCAGCAGTTCACGCCGGAAGGTCAACGGATCTCGCTGAGCAGCCTGCGCCATTTCATCAATGAAGCACTCAAGGTACAGGGTGTTCTGATTCAAGTTCACCCCGCGCCAAAACCCCGGCGGCACGTGCGGGTTGCGCATGGCGTGGTCGATGAGCAAGTGGGGGATGTCGTACCCGAACGACCCCTCGGCCCCACCGGCATTGAGCCCCTGAAACACCGCAGGATCTTTGCCGTCTCGCAGGTTTTGCGGTGCCAAGCCCGCAATGATCGACTGACCCGACAGTCGCATGTGCAGCGACGTCAATCGGCCCTGCGCATCCAACCCACCTTTCAATTTACATTGGGTCACGGGGTGATAAGCCCCATGCGTCATGTCCTCTTCGCGAGACCAGATCAGCTTGATGGGCACCCCCGGTACTTCTCGGGCGATCAAGACGGCCTGGCGGACCCAGTCGGTCTGTCCGCGGCGACCAAACCCTCCGCCCAAATGCAATTTATAGACATCACATTGCGCAATCGGCAGACCCGAAGCCGCTGCCGTGGCGGCCAAGGCCGCCTCACCGTTTTGCGTGGGCGTCCACACCTCGCATCGCTGCGGGGTCCAGCGAGCCGTGGCGTTCATCACCTCCATCGTGGCGTGGTGCTGGTGAGGGTAGCCGTACGTGGCCTCCACCACCCGGTGCGCATCCTCCAGGGTGCTGCGAGCTTGGCCCTGCGCATGCCCCACTGCGGCTTGCTCGGCTTTCAATCCCGACTGGAGTTGCATGAAAAACTCTTTGGAGTTGGCCTGAGCGTGTTCTCCCAGATCCCATTCCACGGGCAGCGCCTCCACGGCCTTGCGCGCTTGCCACCAGGTGTGGGCCACCACGGCAACGGCGTTTTCGCCCACGCGCAGCACATGGCGCACGCCCCGGCGTGTGGCCACGGTCGACGCATCGAACCCCTTAAGTCGACCGCCAAAGACGGGGCAGGCTCGGATGGCCGCGCATAACATGCCGGGCAACTTCAGGTCCATGCCGAACACCTGGGCACCGGTGGTTTTGTCCACCGTGTCCAAACGGGCGACACGCCGCCCGGCGAGCTTCCAGTCTTTCGGGTCTTTCAGCGCCACTTGGCTGGGCACCGGCAAAGTGGCTGCCATCGCGGCCACGCGTCCGAAGGTGGTGGTCCGTCCGGTCGGGCGATGGGTGATGACGCTTTGCGCCGCGTCGCAGTCCACGGCTGCGACCCCCCAAGACTGAGCGGCCGCTTGCACGAGCAAGGTGCGCGCCACCGCGCCTGCCTTGCGTACGTATTCATGCGACTCGCGGATGCCCCGGCTCCCTCCCGTGGCGAAATTGCCCCATACCCGGTTTCGAGCCAGATTTTGGCCGGGCGTGGGATATTCCGTGGAGACTTTGGACCAGTCGCATTCCAATTCCTCGCACACCAACTGGGCCAAGCCTGTCAGCGTGCCCTGGCCCATCTCTGAGCGGGCGATGCGCACCACCACCCGGTCATCGGGTTGCACCACCACCCACGCGTTGATCTCCGGGCCTCCCTCGATGCGTTGCATGGCAATCGGGGGCATGGGTGGAACAGGCGTTGCTGGGGCGGACTGGCTCCATGCTCGGGTGGGCAGTCCAAAGCCCACCACCAAAGACCCCGTGGCCGCACTCCAGCCGGCCAAGAACTCACGTCGTGAGGCTTCCATGGTGCTCATCCTCGGGCGGCCCCAGTCGATGCCACATGCTCAATGTTTAAACCAGCCATCTTGGGGTCCCCCACTTGGGCCACGACTTTGATCGCTGCGCGTACGCGGTTGTAGGTGCCGCAACGGCAGATGTTGGTCATGGCGGCATCAATGTCGGCGTCAGTGGGCTTGGGCTTTTGCTTCAACAACGACGCTGCCGCCAAGATCATGCCGCTCTGACAGAAGCCACACTGAGGCACATCCAGCGCCACCCAGGCCTTTTGCAAGGGGTGCTGACCGTCGGGGGACAAGCCTTCGATGGTGGTGATTTTTTGGTCAGGCTTCACGGCCGACACGGGCAGCACACAGGTTCGGGTTGCCACGCCATCCATCAACACCGTGCAGGCGCCGCACTGCGCCACGCCGCACCCGTATTTGGTCCCCGTCAGTCCCAAATACTCACGCAGCACCCACAGCAAGGGGGTATCGGGCTCTGCATCGTGGGTCAAGACCTTACCGTTGACGTGAAGGGTGGGCATGAATGTGTCCTTGAATGGATCTGCTTAAGATTTTGACCCAAACCCGATGGGTGGATCCATGAGGGGAATCGATTCCCCCTTGAATTCGGGGCTTTCACCCCCACGTCCTCCGGTCACCGCCCTAGATTCTTCTCGCACCATGAGCAAGCAAACCCTCCATTTCCAAGCCGAAGTTCAGCAGATCCTGCACCTGGTTACTCACTCGCTGTATTCCAATAAAGAGATCTTTCTGCGCGAATTGGTGTCCAATGCCTCCGATGCCTGCGACAAACTTCGCTTCGAGGCATTGGACAACGCGGGCTTGTACGAAGACGCTCCCTCGCTCGAGGTTCGCGTCTTTTTTGATGCCGAACAAAAGACCCTCACCATCCGCGACAACGGCATTGGCATGAGTGCCGACGAGGCGGTTCAGCATCTGGGCACCATCGCCCGCAGCGGCACCCGCGAATTCATGTCCCGCCTCGAAGGCGATCAAAAGAAAGACGCCAACCTCATTGGTCAGTTCGGCGTTGGCTTTTATTCAGGTTTCATCGTGGCCGACCGCATCACGGTCGAGTCTCGACGTGCCGGCCTAAAGGCTGATGAAGCCGTCCGCTGGTCCAGCACCGGCACGGGCGACTTCGAGGTCGAATCCATCACGCGCGCCGAGCGCGGCACCGACGTCATCTTGCACCTGCGGGAGGGCGAAGACGAGTTCCTGAGCACCTGGAAGCTCAAGTCCATCATCGGTAAATATTCCGACCACATCTCCTTGCCCATCCTGATGAAAAAGGAGGAATGGGACGCCGACAAGAAGGCCACGGTGGTCAAAGACGAATGGGAAACAGTCAACAAGGCGGCTGCCTTGTGGGCGCGCAGCAAGAGCGACGTCACTGAAGCCGAGTACCACGAGTTCTACAAGCAGATCAGCTACGACTCCCAAGATCCTTTGAGCTACACGCACAACCGGGTCGAGGGTCGTACCGAGTACACCCAACTGCTCTACGTGCCCGCCAAGGCGCCTTTTGACTTGTGGAACCGTGACAAGCGGGGAGGCGTCAAGCTGTACGTCAAGCGTGTCTTCATCATGGATGACGCCGAGGCGCTCATGCCGGTGTACCTGCGCTTTGTCAAAGGTGTCATCGATTCGGCCGATTTGCCTCTCAACGTCAGCCGCGAGTTGCTGCAAGAAAGCCGTGACGTCAAGGCCATCCGCGAAGGCTCCACCAAGCGCGTGCTGTCCATGCTCGAAGACTTGGCTGAAAACCATGCCGAGCAGTACGCGACCTTTTGGCGCGAGTTTGGCGCGGTGTTGAAAGAAGGCGTCGGTGAAGACCATGCCAACCAAGAGCGCCTGGCCAAACTTTTGCGCTTTGCCTCCACCCATGCCGACGAGGGAGTGTCCTTTGCGGACTATGTCGCCCGCATGAAGGAAGGGCAGGA
>CAZCJB010000048.1:0-16566 GCA_964498795.1 uncultured Rubrivivax sp.
GCCTGCCCTCGTTTGGCTACGGCTTGCGCTACGAGCACGGCATGTTCGCGCAGGTGATTCAAGACGGGCGGCAAGTGGAGCAGCCCGACGAGTGGCTGAGGCACGGCACCCCTTGGGAACTCATGCGGCCCGAGCTGCGCTACTCGGTGGGCTTTGGCGGCATGGTGGCCAATGAGGCCGGCTTGCGGCGCTGGCTGCCCGCCGAAACCTTGGTGGCCCAGGCCTTTGATTTCATCGTGCCGGGCCACGAGACGCCGCGTGTCTCCACCCTGCGGCAATGGAACGCACAGGCGTCGCGGCCCATTGACTTTGCCGCGTTCTCGCGGGGCGACCACGCCGCGTCGGCTCAGCATTTGCACAATGCCGAGGCGCTGAACTGGGTGCTCTACCCCGATGACAGCACCCCCGCGGGTCGTGAACTGCGCCTGCGTCAAGAGTTCTTCTTGGTCAGTGCCTCTTTGCAGGACATGCTGGCACGCCACGTGCGCGAAAAAGGTCAAATCGACAGCTTTGGCCTCGACAACGCCATCCACCTCAACGACACCCACCCGGCCCTTGTGCCGGCCGAGCTCATGCGGCTGTTGCTCGACGAGCACGGGCTGCCCTGGGAGCAAGCTTGGCGCATCACCCACCAAGCGGTGAGCTACACCAACCACACCCTCATGCCCGAGGCGCTGGAAACGTGGAGCTTGCCGCTGTTTGAGCGCATGCTGCCTCGGCACCTGGAGATCGTCTACGAGATCAATGCACGGTTCTTGCAGGAGGTGAGAACGCGTTATCCGGGTGACGACGCACGGGTGGCTCGCATGTCCCTCATTGATGAAGGCGGGGAACGGCGCGTGCGCATGGCCTCCCTGGCGGTGGTGGCCTCCCACAAGGTCAATGGCGTGTCGGCCCTGCACTCGGATCTCATGGTGCAAACGCTGTTCAGCGATTACGCGCAGATGTGGCCCGAGCGCTTCTTGAACGTCACCAATGGCGTCACGCCGAGGCGGTGGCTGATGCAGTCCAACCCCGCGTTGAGCGCATTGCTCGATCGCACCATCGGCACGGGGTGGCGGCAAGACTTGATGCAGCTGCAAGCGCTGCGCGCGCACGCTGCCGACTTGGCGTTGGGCTCTGAATTCTTGCAGGTCAAGCGCGCCAACAAGCTTCGATTGGCGGACGCCATCCGCCGCGAGGTGGGGTTGTGGGTCCACCCCGACAGCCTCTTCGATGTGCAGATCAAGCGCATCCACGAGTACAAGCGCCAGCTGCTCAATGTGTTGCATGTGGTGGCACGCTACCAGGCCATCTTGGCCAACCCCTCGGGGCCCTGGCAACCACGCACCGTCATTTTTGCGGGCAAGGCGGCGTCCGCCTATGTCGCCGCCAAACAGATCATTCAGCTCATTCACGATGTGGCCAAGGTGGTCAACTGCGACCCGCGTGTGGGCGACAAGCTCAAGGTGGTGTTCTTGCCCAACTATGGCGTCAGCCTGGCCCAGCTCATCATCCCTGCGGCCGATCTGTCGGAACAAATTTCCACCGCGGGCACCGAGGCTTCCGGCACAGGCAACATGAAGTTCGCCCTCAATGGCGCTTGCACCATCGGCACCTGGGACGGCGCCAATATCGAGATGGCCCAAGCCATGGGCGAAGATCAGATGTTCGTCTTCGGGCTGCGCGCCGACGCTGTGGCGCGCATGAAGTCCTTGGGCTACGACCCCAAGCTCTACATCGAAGAAAACCGCGCCCTTCAAGAGGTGTTGCGGGCGCTGGGTGACGGCACCTTCTCGCACGGCGAGCCGCAGCGATACCAGGACTTGGTGAGCACCTTGATGCACCGCGACCCCTACATGCTGATGGCCGACTTTGCGTCGTATGTGGACATGCAGCTCGAAGTTGACGCGCTCTATGGCATGCCATCGGCGTGGGCCCAGCGCGCCTTGCGCAATGTGGCCGGCATGGGGCCGTTCAGTGTGGACCGCACCATCGCCGACTACGTGCGCCACATCTGGGCCCAAGCCCCACAAATTTCTGTGCGTTGAATTCACCGCCGGCGGTCAAAACGTCGCACACTGAGCGCATGGTGAGCGTATGTTGAGCGTATGTTGAGCGACCCCGACGCGGCCGCGCTGTGTGAGGCGCGGCACGCCGACCCTTTTTCGGTCTTGGGCATGCATGCCGATGCCCAAGGGCAGTGGTGGGTGCGTGCCTTGTTGCCGGGCGCTGCGCAGGTGCATGTGCACGACACGCTCAGCGGCCGAGCGGTGGCCACGCTGCAGGAACGCAGCCCCCACAGCGGGCTTTTTGAAGCCCCGATCCCCCGGCGCCGACGCGTCTTCGACTACCGGTTGCGGGTGCAATGGTCGTCGGGCGCACAGGGCTTTTGGGGCGACCCTTACCGCTATGGTCCGTTGATCAGCGATCTGGATCTGCACCTGTTGAGCGAAGGCACGCATGAACGCCCCTACCAAGTGCTCGGCGCCCATGCCTTGGCCTTGGGTGAAGGGCCCTATCGCATCGAAGGCGTGCGTTTTGCGGTGTGGGCGCCCAATGCGTCGCGCGTCAGCGTGGTGGGGCCCTTCAACGCCTGGGACGGCCGGCGCCATCCCATGCGCTCGCGAGGCGCCTCGGGCGTGTGGGAATTGTTTGTGCCCCATGTGGTGCCCGGGGACCTGTACAAGTTTGAAATCCGCACGCGTGAAGGCCATGTGCTGCCCCTCAAGAGCGATCCCTATGCCCGGCAAGCCCAGTTGAGACCTGACACCGCGAGCCTGGTGGCAGCGCCTCTGGCCGCGCCGCGGCCCTTGCCCCAAGAGCGGTCTGCCGCCAATCACCGACAAGCACCCATCAGCATTTACGAGGTGCATGCGGGGTCGTGGAAGCGCCATCCCGATGGTCGCTTCTACACCTGGGATGAACTCGCGCAGTCCTTGCCCGCCCATGCCGCTGATTTGGGCTTCACCCATCTTGAATTGATGCCCGTCAGCGAGCATCCGTTTGACGGCTCATGGGGCTATCAAACCTTGGGGATGTACGCACCCACCGCGCGTTTCGGTCCCCCTGAAGCTTTTGTGCGCTTCGTGCAGGCCTGCCATAACGCCGGACTGGGTCTGCTGGTGGACTGGGTGCCGGCGCACTTTCCATCCGACGCGCATGGGCTCGCTCAATTTGACGGCACGGCGCTGTATGAATACGCCGACCCCAAAGAGGGCTTCCATCGCGACTGGAACACCCTCATCTACAACTTCGCTCGGCGCGAGGTGCGAAATTTCTTGGCGGGCAGCGCGCTGTATTGGGTGGAGCAGCTCGGTGTGGACGGACTGCGGGTGGATGCCGTGGCCTCTATGCTGTACCGAGACTACTCACGCGAGGCCGGTCAATGGATTCCCAATGTGCATGGGGGCCGAGAAAACCTCGAAGCCATCTCCTTGTTGCAGCGGGTCAATGAAGCGGTGGGCCGCTGCCCCGGCGCCTTGACCGTGGCCGAAGAATCCACCGCCTTTGCACAAGTATCGGCCCCCACCTACGCCGGGGGCTTGGGCTTTCACTTCAAATGGAACATGGGGTGGATGAACGACACCTTGCGCTACATGTCGCAAGACCCCATTCACCGCCGTTGGCACCATGAGCAAATGACCTTCGGCTTGGTGTACGCCTTCAGTGAAAACTTTGTCCTGCCCTTGTCCCACGACGAAGTGGTGCATGGCAAGGGCTCCATCCTGGGCCGCATGCCCGGTGATGAATGGCAGCGGTTCGCCAATCTGCGCGCCTACTACGGCTTCATGTGGGGCCACCCTGGCAAAAAGCTGCTCTTCATGGGCCAAGAATTTGCCCAGGGCACCGAGTGGAGCCACGACAGCGAGTTGCCTTGGTGGTTGTTGCAGTACGAATCGCATCAAGGTGTGATGCGATTGGTGCGCGACCTCAACCGGGTGTATCGCGAACACAGCGCGCTGCATCAGCTCGACTGCAGCACGCAAGGCTTTGAGTGGATCGACGCCCATGACGCATCGTCGTCGGTCTTCTCGTGGGTGCGCCGAGACGCTCAGGGCGCACAGGTGCTGGTGGTGTCGCACATGACGCCGCTGACGCGGGTGGGCTATCGCCTGGGCGTGCCCGAGGGTCCACGGGCCTGGCGCGTGATCTTGAACACCGACGCCGCCTGTTACGGCGGCAGCAATTTCAGCACGGGGGATGACCCTTGCCCCACGCAAGCCGCCCCAGCTCACGGCCGCGCACAATCCATCGAATTGAACTTGCCCCCCCTGGCCACCTTGTACTTGGTGCCTGCTTGACACCCTGCTGACCTCATGCTGACCCATTTACCCTCGGCCCTCTGGCCTGGTCGCACCGAGCCCTTGGGCGCGCACGCCCGCGATGGCGGCGTCAACTTTGCGGTGTTCTCCGATCACGCGCAGCGCATCGAGGTGTGCGTGTTCGATGCCAGCGGTTCACGCGAGTTGCGCCGCTACGACCTGCACGGTCCGCAAGAAGGCATTTGGCACGGCTTCTTGCCCGGTTTGGGGCCGGGTCTGGTCTATGGCCTGCGGGCGCATGGCCCTTATGCGCCCCACGAGGGCCACCGATTCAATCCGCACAAACTGTTGCTCGACCCTTGGGCCCGCGAGATCGTGGGGAACTTCACGTGGCGCGCCGAACACCATGGCTACGAATTGGGCCATCCCGAGGGGCCACGTTCTTTTGACACGCGCGACAACGCCACGCACGCGCTCAAGGCCCGGGTCGCACCGCCGGCCACGCCTGCGCCGGGTTGGCACAACGCCCCACGCCATGCGGATGCCGAGGTGGTGCTGTACGAAGTGCACGTCAAGTCCTTCAGCATGACCCACCCGGGCATTCCCGCTCCGCTGCGCGGCACTTACGCGGCCTTGGCACACCCGGCGTCGATTTCACACTTCAAGCGCCTGGGCGTGACCACGTTGTCCTTGCTGCCGGTGCACTACCACCTCGACGAAGCCTTTTTGGGCCCCAAGGGGCTGGTCAACCATTGGGGCTACAACACCATCGGCTTCTTTTGTCCCGACCCGCGCTACGCGCAACGCGGCAGTGACGCGAGCGCCGTCAACGAAGAGTTCCGACAGATGGTCGCCTCCTTGCATGCGCACGGGATCGAGGTGGTGCTGGATGTGGTGTACAACCACACGGCCGAGGGTCACGAAATGGGTCCCACCTTGAGCCAACGAGGGTTGGACCACAAGAGTTGGTACCACTTGCAGCCGAACGATCTCGCCCGTTGCGAGAACTTCACGGGCTGCGGCAACAGTGTGAACGTGTCACACCCTCGAGTGATGCAGTTCGTGCTGGACAGCCTGCGTCATTGGGTCTTGCACATGGGCGTGGACGGGTTCCGTTTTGATCTGGCCACGGTGCTGGGGCGCATGCATCCCCGGTTTGATGCGCAAGCCCCGTTCTTCACCGCCCTGGCACAAGACCCGGTGCTCGCGCGTGCCCGCCTGATTGCCGAAGCCTGGGACAGCGGCCCCGATGGCTACCAGGTGGGGCACTTCCCATCGCGATGGCAGGAATGGAACGACAAGTTCCGTGACACGGTGCGTCGCTATTGGCTGCACGGTGCCAGTGCCGTCAGTCGGGGTGAATTCGCGCGCCGGTTCTGCGCCTCCAGCGACCTCTTTCACCATGGTCAGCGCCGCCCCACCGCCAGCGTCAACTTCATCAGCGCGCACGATGGCTTCACGCTGGCCGATTTCACCAGCTACCACCGCAAGCACAACCACGCCAACGGCGAACACAATCAAGACGGTCGCGACAACGAGTGGTGTGCCTCTCTCAGTGGCCCGCACGGCCTCGAAGGCCCGAGCTCCGACCCGGTGCTGCACGCCCACCGACAGCGGATCCGTCGGGCTCTGCTGGCCACTTTGTTGCTTGCTCAAGGCACTCCCATGCTGCTGTCGGGCGACGAGGTCGGCCACAGCCAAGGGGGCAACAACAATGCCTGGAACCAAGACAACGCCACCTCGTGGCTGAATTGGGCCGAAGCCGACGAGACCTTGCGCGACTTCGTGTCCGAGGTGCTCGCACTGCGCCGACAGGAGCCGGCCCTGCACCATGACCGTTGGTTCACGGCCGACCCCGCCAGGGCCGTCGAACGATCCTTGGATCGATCTTTGGTGTGGACCACACCGCTCGGACACCCCATGCAGGCGCACGACTGGCATCATGGTGACGATGGCGCCTTTGCCTGCCGCATCAACGGGGCCCCGTCTTCTCACCCAGGCCAAGCCCCTGCAGGCAGCCCCCTTTTGTGGCTGGCCTTCAACCCCGAGGGCTGTGAGCGTGAATTCACCCTGCCCGAGTTGAGTGGCGACGGAGGCTGGACTGTGGCGCTGGACAGCGCGCAGCATTGGGCTGTGGGTCATCCGGTGCGCCACCGCATCGCTGTCAGCGCCCACGCCGTGCTGGTGCTGCGTCACACCTGAGACCTTGCTTTTTTGAACCTGATCATTCCCACCTGAACTCCATGAATCTGCACCAACGATCATCCGGCGTGCTCTTGCACATCACCTCGCTGCCCGGCCCCAACGGCCTGGGTGATTTCGGCCCCGAGGCCTATCACTTCGTGGATTGGCTGCAAGCCTGTGGCCAGAAGATTTGGCAACTGCTGCCCACCACGCCGATCGGCCCGGGTGACTCGCCCTATCAGAGCGTCAGCGCATTTGCCGGCAGCCCTTTGATGGTGGCGCTGGAGCCTTTGGTGAGCAAGGGCTGGCTCTCCACCCCGCACCGCCCCGAGGGCGGCTTCGAGACCACCCACGTGAACTTCGAGCGCGTGGTGCCGTGGCGCTTGGCCCAACTGCGCCGAGCCGCTGCGGGCTTTTTTGCGGGCGCCACGCCGGCGGACCGGCAAGCGTTTGCCCAATGGTGCCGCGAGCAAGCCGATTGGCTGGACGATTACAGCCTCTTCATGGCCTTGGAAACCGCGCACCAAGGACAGCCCTGGTGGACCTGGAGCGAGCCACTGGCCAGCCGCGATGCAGCGGCCTTGGACGCCGCGCGCCAGACCCACGCCCAAGAAATCCACTTCTGGCAGTTTGTGCAATGGTGCTTTGATGTGCAATGCGCAGCCCTGAAACGCTATGCCAACGAGCGGGGCGTGTTCATCATGGGGGATTTGCCCATCTTCATCGCCCACCACAGCGCCGACTGCTGGGCTCGACCGGATCTGTACCTGCTGGATGACAACCACCAGCCCACCGTGGTGGCCGGCGTGCCGCCCGATGACTTGGGACCCTTGGGTCAGCGCTGGGGCAACCCGTTGTACCGCTGGGATCGCATGGCCGCGGTGGACTTTGCCTGGTGGACCGCACGGGTCCGTCGCGCCTTGCATCAAGCCGACGTCTTTCGCATCGACCACTTTCGCGGCTTTGCGGGGTATTGGGAAATCCCGGCCAGCAGCCCCAGTGCCCAACAAGGCCGGTGGGTCAAAGGGCCAGGCCAGGCGTTGTTCGATGCCATTGCCAAGGCCTTGGGCGAGTTGCCCATCGTGGCCGAAGACCTGGGCTTCATCACGCCCGACGTGCATGCCTTGCGCGACGGGTGCGGGTTCCCGGGCATGAAGATCTTGCAATTCGCGTTTGGCGGCGACGGCGATCACGAGTTCCTGCCGCACAACTATCCGCGCCACGTGGTGGTTTACACCGGCACGCATGACAACGACACCGCCCGCGGATGGTGGGACCACGCCAGCGACAACGAGCGCCGCTATGCCGGCACTTACCTGGCCTGCGGCGCCCACGACGTGCACTGGGCCATGATCCGCGCGGCCATGAACTCCGTGGCGAACATGGCCGTCTTCCCCATGCAAGACGTTTTGGGCCTGGGCAGCGAACACCGCATGAACATCCCCGGCACCCTGGGCGGTCGCAACTGGACCTGGCGCTTCACCTGGGACCAAGTGGGCCCGGAGCCGGGCCGTGTGCTGGGCCTGCTGACCGCCGCCAGCGGCCGAGGCACCTTCGAGTTGTTGGGCAATGGCACGCCGCCCAAAGCTGCGCTGGTTCTTGATTATTGAGAAAGTAATTGCTCACGTACATTGTCATTGCGAGGGTCCACAGGACCCGCGGCAATCTCCCTGAGGGCCAGACCAAGACCGGGTAGGAGATTGCTTCGCTGCGCTCGCAATGACCCCGGGAAAGGTCTTGTCACGCCCGCCCAACGCGCTTCACACCATCGGCCTATGATGGCCCCATATGAGTGAATCGATTGCTGGGCGAGTGCTCGCCCTGGGGCCCGAACGACTGGCCGGCATGAAACGCGGCCTTGAAAAGGAAAGCCTGCGCGCCACGACACGCGGCCGCTTGGCCATGACCCCGCACCCGCAGGCCCTGGGCGCAGCCCTGACCCACCCTAGCATCACCACCGACTTCAGTGAGTCGCAACTGGAGTTGATCACCCTGGCCCATGGCAGTGCGTCCGAGTGCATGGACGAACTCTGGCAGACCCATCAGTTCGTCTATCGCGCCATCGAAGACGAATTGCTGTGGGTGTCCAGCATGCCGTGCGACCTGCCGGCTGACGAAAACATCCCCATCGGCAGTTACGGGTCGTCCAATGTGGGGCGTGCCAAGAGCGTCTACCGCATGGGACTGGGCCACCGCTACGGCCGGCGCATGCAAACGATCTGCGGAATTCACTACAACTGGTCATTGCCGGGCCTGTCCAACGACGACTACTTTGGCTTGATTCGCAACTTTCGTCGGCACTCGTTCTTGTTGCTCGTGCTGTTTGGAGCCTCCCCTGCGGTGGCCAGCAGCTTTGTGGCTGGACGCAAGCACCCGCTCGAGCCCTTGGGCCACGACAGTTTCCACCTGCCGCACGCCACCTCTTTGCGCATGGGGCGCTTGGGCTACCAAAGCGATGCCCAGGCTGCATTGAATGTCAGCTACAACAGCCTGGAGGGCTACGCCGCTTCCCTGCATGGCGCCCTCACCACGCCGCATCCGCCCTACGAGCGCATGGGCGTGCGAGGCCCGGGCGGTGAATACATTCAGCTGGCCACCAGCTTGCTGCAAATCGAAAACGAGTTCTACGGCACCATCCGTCCCAAGCGCACCATCCGCTCGGGCGAACGCCCATTGCACGCACTGCGCCAGCGCGGGGTCGAGTATGTGGAAGTTCGCTGCATGGACTTGGACCCCTTCGAGCCGGTGGGCATTGGCGAAGCCACACTCAAGTTCTTGGACGTGTTCTTGCTGCATTGCTTGTGCAGTGCCAGCCCGCCGGACACGCCACAAGAAATGGCGGAGATGGCCCGCAATCAGCACCGCACCGCTTCACAAGGCCGCGAGAGCGGGCTCACGCTGGAGCGTGGCGGCCACGGCGTGAAGTTGGTGGATTGGGGCCAGCAAATCCTGCGCGAGTGCGCGCAGATCGCCGAGGTGCTAGACCGCCAAGGGAAAGACTCGACCCACTTGCAGGCTTGCGAGCAAGCGCAGGCGCGTCTTCGTCAACTCGACGCCACGCCCTCCGCGCGTGTACTGCAGCAGATTCAAGGCGAGCACCAAGGATCGTTTGTGGCGTTTGGACTGGCGCAATCCCACTCAACGCAGCACCTCATGCTGCAACGCCCCTGGTCGGTCGAACAAGCCGCCGAGATGCAGGCCACGGCTCGCCGGTCCCTCGACGAGCAGCGCCAACGCGAGGCCGCCGACACCATCGGCTTTGAGGCCTACCGATCGCAGTATCTCGAGCCGCAGCAGTTGATGGCTTGAGGGCGCTCTCCCTCTCTGTCAGGGCGCGGGGCGCAAGTCGTAGATGCGCACGGATTGTGGGGGCAGGGTGAAAGGGAGATTGCTTCGCCCCTGCGGGGCTCGCAATGAAGATTCAGGTGACGGCGCACGCCATGACAACACCGCACCGTCATGGCGAGGCGCGACAGCGCCGCGGCCATCTTCCGGCGCCGGATACACCACCACCGCCTGCGCGCCCGAGGGCACATCCACCTGCGCCGCCTCGGTTCCATAGTTGATCAGCACGAGCGTGCGCTCACCACCGAGCACGCGCTGAAATCCCAGCACCAGCCCTTGGGCGAACGCCTGTTCAAAGGTCCCCCGCGCCAACGACGCACGCGAGTTGCGCAGGCCGAGCATGGCTTGGTAGAAGTGGAAGATGGAATTCGGGTCGCGCAGTTGCGATTGCGCATTGTGCGTTGACACATTGGGCGCCAGCGGCCTGAAGGGTCGACCGGTGGTGAAGCCTCCCGTCTTGGGATCGGCGGTCCAACTCATGGGAGACCGGTTGGGCAGGTCTCCTTCGAGCTGCGTCACACCCCCTTGCCCCACCTCTTCACCGTAGTAGATGAAAGGCGTGCCAGGCTGCAGCAGATAAGCGGCCGCTGCGAGCTTGTAGCGGGTCTCATCCCCTTGCACCTGGTCCCACAGCCGCTGCCCCGCAAACTTGTCGTGGTTGGACACAAAGGTGGCCATGGTGGGGCGCGCCTGCCGGAAATAGCGCGCGAGTTGCGCCACAGAGTCAGCTTGCCCCAAGGCGGCCTGCACAAAGTGGTGCACATAGCCAAAGGCAAATGCGCCGCCGCACACGGCCGGGTCGCCATAGGCCTGTGGCTCGGCCGTGGCCTCGCACACCACATAGCGGCTCGGATAAGACTTGATCAGGTCTTGCAGGTCTTTGGTCAGCCGACGGCTCTCGGGTTGATCGTTCCAATCTTTGGCATTGTTTTCGATCATGTGCGGCACGGCATCGAGCCGGTAGCCATCGAGCCCTCGGTTGAGCCAGAACCGCAGGCTGCTGAAGTGGTAGTCACGCACCTGGGCATTGCGCAAGTTGTAGTCGGGCATGTGCGGCCCGAAGGTGCCAAAGTAAAACCCCTTGGAGCCCGGTGGGGCCGGGGGCAAATCCTTGGGCTCGCCCTTGAAGGTCCAAGGCTGGCTCGAGGTGAGGTACCACGGGTTCTTGTCCCAAATATTCCACCCCTTGGGCTCGTCGTCGGCCCACACATACCAGTCATGAAAGCGATGACCAGGCCCTTTGCGCGCCTCGCGAAACATCGGATGCTCGGCCGCGCTGTGGTTGATGACGTAGTCGACGATGACGCCGATGCCGCGCGCATGGGCCTGCTTGAGCAGTTCATCAAAATCGGCCAAGGTGCCATAGGCCGGCTCAATGGCGCGGTAGTCGCTGGTGGCATAGCCGTGATCCCGGTCGGCGCTGGGCATCACGGGCATCAACCACAGGCCCTTGACACCGAGGTCTTTGAGGTAATCCAGCCGCAAGATCAAACCCTTGAGATCGCCCACCCCGTCACCGTCGCTGTCTTGGTAGGCGCGCACAAATATTTCCATGAAGGCGCCGTGATGCCAATGGGCATCCAGAGGCGACGGCTCGATGCGAGCCTCCACTGGCGAGATATCGATGGAATCTGCGCTCGGCAGCACCGTGGACGTCGGCAGGGCACACGCCGACAGCAGCAGCGCGGCGGCCCATGCGGTGCGCATACCCCAAGGATTCAGGCGGTTTTTCATGGAACGACACTGTAGTGGAATCGCGCGGCGACAATGAGGGCCGTGTGACAGTGGTTCGGACCTCAAGAAACAGATCATGCAAGTGCAACCTTCGGTAGGCCGCCAGGCCTGGACGTCTTGGTGGGTCTTTCAAGCTTTGTGCGTTGGCGTCCTGAGCGGCCTTTGCATGGGCTCGGGCGCAGCCACGCTGCGCGACTGCGACACCCCCGAGCCGCAGGTGCTGCAGGGCAGCGCCTTGAGCCCGTCGGCCCGTCAGGCGCGCGCCGCGTGGTTGGATGGGCGCACCCTGCGCTGGGCAGGCGCGCCTGAGGGTACGATATATCGCTTGCATGCCTCTTCTCGTGGGGCGCTGGTGGTGCGTGAGGGTCTTGCGGTGGAGCAGGCCGACCGCGCCTTCACCTTGCAGAACACCGAGGCATTGCCAGAGAACGCCTCCACACGCCGCTTCAGCCACATCGGCCCAGGCGCCACCTTGCGACTGAGCGACGCCGACGCGCCCGCCTTGGCCGCCGGGTTGCGACAGCAATTGGTGCTGACCCGCGAAGACGCGCAAGGCCGCGTGATCGAGGCCACGCAGGTGCAAATCGCCGGCGCCTTGGACGCGTTGTACGCCCGCGCAGGTGCAGTTCAAGACTTGGGTGCGCACCTGTCGGCCCACGCCACCACCTTCAAGGTCTGGGCACCCACGGCGGTTGAGATGCACTTGTGTTTGTATGGATCGGATGCCTGGGGCGAAGGCTCGGCCGTGGACCTGCTGGCCATGCACCGCGACGACAACACCGGTGTGTGGAGCGCCAAGCTGCCACAGCGCCTGGACGGCACCCATTACGCATTTTTGGCAGAGGTGCACACGCCCACTCAGGGTCGGGTGCGACAGCGGGCCAGCGACCCTTATGCCCTGGCGCTCAACGCCGACTCCGCCCGTGCCCGCGTGGTGGACCTGAACGACCCGACACTGCAACCCGCGGGTTGGTCCGCCACCGCACGGCCCCAGACCGTCAAGGCGCCCACCGACTTGGTGGTGTACGAGCTGCATGTGCGCGACTTTTCCATCGGCGACGACAGCGTCGCGCCCGAACACCGCGGCAAATACCTGGCCTTCACGCAGACGAGATCGCGCGGCATGCAACACCTGCAACGGCTGGCGCGCGCGGGCCTGACCGATGTGCACCTGCTGCCGGTGTTTGACCTCGCCACCGTGCCCGAGGTGGGTTGCGTCACCCCCGACATTGCAGGCCTCAAAGCCGCGCCCGACAGCCCGGCGCCCCAAGCCCTGATGATGCAGACCCAAGGCCGTGACTGCTTCAACTGGGGCTACGACCCTTGGCACTACACCGTGCCCGAGGGCAGTTATGCCAGCGATGCGCGCGACGCACGCGTGCGCATTGTGGAATTTCGCCGCATGGTGCAAGCCTTGCACCGCGCCGGGCTGCGTGTGGGCATGGACGTGGTCTACAACCACACCACCGCTTCGGGGTCCCACCCCAAATCCGTCTTGGACCGCTTGGTGCCGGGTTACTACCACCGCCTGAATGCGCAAGGCGAGGTCGAGCGCTCCACCTGCTGCGACAACACCGCCACCGAGCACTTGATGATGGGCAAGCTCATGATCGACTCCACCGTGGTGTGGGCCCGCGATTACGGCATCGACTCTTTCCGCTTTGACCTCATGGGCCATCAACCGCGTGCGGTCATGGAGCAGTTGCAAGTGGCGGTCAACGCCGCGGCGGGTCGGCCCATTCACCTGCTGGGCGAGGGCTGGAATTTTGGTGAGGTGGAAAACGGTCGACGCTTTGTGCAAGCCGCGCAAGGCGCGCTCAATGGCACAGGCATCGGCAGCTTCAATGACCGCGCGCGCGACACCTTGCGCGGTGGCGGCTGCTGTGACCCGGCCAGCGATGCACCCTTGCACCAAGGCTGGATCAGCGGCTTGCACTACGCCCCCAACGAAGTGGTGCAGGCCGCCGCCACGCGCCCCAGCCGCGAGGCCTTGCTGCAAGCCGCCGACGGCGTGCGAGTGGTGCTCGCCGGCAGCCTGCGCGATGTGCGCGTGCCCACCTGGCGCGGGCCCACCGTGGCCGCGAGCGAGGTCGCCTATGGCCGCCAAGGCGCTGGCTTTGCCAGCCAGCCCGCCGAGGTGGTGAACTACGTGGAGAACCACGACAACGAAACACTGTTCGACGCGCTGGTGCTCAAGCTGCCGTTGAGCACCTCGCGCGAAGACCGCGCCCGCGTGCAGCACTTGGCTCAAGCGGTGGTGGCGCTGTCACAAGGGGTGGCTTACTTTCATGCGGGGCAAGACATCTTGCGCAGCAAATCGTTGGACCGCAACAGTTATGACTCGGGCGACTGGTTCAACCGTCTGGACTGGACCTACACCGACAACGGCTTCGGTGCGGGGCTGCCCCCGCAACCAGAAAACGGTGCGGCCTGGCGTCTCATGGCGCCCCGCCTGGCCGACCCGCGCCTCAAGCCCACGCCCGCCGATATCGCTTGGACCCGCGACGCATTTTTGGACCTGCTCAAGATCCGCGCCAGCACCACCCTGCTGCGGATGCGCCGCGCCGAAGACGTGCAACAGCGGCTGCGATTTTTCAACACTGGCCCCGAGCAAGAGCCCACGGTGGTCGCCATCGACCTCGACGGCCAAGGTCTGCCCGGCGCGCGCTACAAGCGCTTGGTGGCACTGATCAATGTGGATGTGCAACCCCATGCCATCACCGACCCCGCGCAGCGCGGTCGTGCCCTCAGCCTGCACCCCGTGCTGGCAGCGCCGCAAGCAGCCGACCGCCGCGCAAAAGAGGCACGGTTTGACCGCATGAGCGGCACCTTCAAAGTGCCGGCGCGCACAGTGGTGGTGTTTGTGCAGAGGTAGTGGGTCATCCCGCTTGCACCGTTTGCACAGGAATGGGACACTGATCGGTCCAAACACACCAAGAAGAGCCCCCATGGAGACACTCATGACCCTCGAACCCTCGTTGCGGATGAACACTTGGACCAAACTCATCGTGCGGATCCAGAGCCTGTCTCGGCGGTGGCTGGTAGCCTGCGTGGTCGCCTTAGGCGTGGTCAGCCCCGTGGCGTGGGCACAAAGTTTTCCCAGTCGGGCGCTGGAGTGGGTGGTGCCCTACCCACCCGGTGGCGGCACCGACGTGGTGGCTCGCGCGTTGGCGCAAGCGATGTCAGATCGTTTGGGTCAACAAATCGTGGTGCTGAACAAGCCGGGGGCCGCCACGAACATCGGCGCCGACTATGTGGCCCGCGCCAAGGCCGATGGCTACACGCTGATGTCGGCGGACACGGGCACGCTGGCCGCCAACCCGTTCCTCTATTCCAAGCTCACCTACAACGCCGAGAAAGACTTCGCGCCCGTGGGATTGACCGTGAGGTTCCCTTTGATTTTGGTGGTGCACCCGCAGGTACCGGCCAAGAATTTGGCGGAGCTGAGAGCGTGGGCGCAATCGCAAAAATCGGTGGCGTACGCCAGCCCGGGTTCGGGCAGCCCCCACCACTTGGCGACAGAGCTTTTCAAGGGCCTGACCCAGATGGATCTGATGCACGTGCCCTACAAGGGCGCCGCACCCGCCTTGCAGGACGTGGCGGGCGGTCAGGTGCCCATGATGTTTGTGGACACCGCGGCAGGGCAGTCGTTCATTGCCAGCGGCAAGTTGCGCGCCATTGGTGTGGCCAGCCCTCAGCGCCTGAAGACTCTGGAGACCGTGCCCACGCTGGCCGAGCAGGGCCTGCGCGGCTTTGAAGCGTTTGCCTGGCAAGGGTTGGTGGTGCCCACCGGCACGCCAGCCGACGTGATGGCCACGCTCAACCAAGCCTTGCGCGCTGCGATCGAAGCCCCCGCCGTCAAAGAGCGTTTGCAAGCCTTGGGGCTAGAGTCCACGCCCAGCACCCCGGCCCAAATGGCGGACTACGTCCGCTCTGAGCGCGCCAAGTGGGGAGCCGTGATCAAGGCGGCGGGGATTCAGGTGGATTGAGTGTGTGTCTTTGTAGCGGAACCGCGGCCATGAGCCGCCCGTGGATGCCGCGCTGCAAGACTGGTTGCGTTTGCACGAGCCTGCATGAACCGGCGACACACCCGCACCTTCAGGCTCACCCCATGAGCCACTGACCCGCCACCATGCCTCCTGTTGAATAGGAGGCACCCCATGTGGATGGCTGTATTTCTGGCGATGTGGCTGCAGTCGCCCAAAGACACGAGTTCTTTTGAGCCTCGACAACTGTCTTGTCGCATCGAGGCGCAGATGCGCGCTTTCAGCTTGCGGCAGCACTTGGTGGATGGGGGCTCGATGGTGCGCGCGGTGCCCACGGTGTGCGTGTTTCGGCGGCGGGGGTGATGGTGGCGTCGCTGATGGCTGGGCCGCACGATCAGCAGTCAACTCACAGACGCCACGCCTTTGGTGCGTTTGGGCTTTTGGCTTTGGTTCTCAGCTCGACGCTTGCACGCCAGCCTCGAGAAGTCTCTTTGAGAGTCAATGTAAAACGCTCTGATTCGTTCAGCGCTGTCACAATGTTCTTGACCTGCTCATCGCCACGCGTGTGAGCTGTGTAAATCAATCGGATCAATGAGTCCGCCATCTTGGGGACGCGCCCGGTCTTCTCCCACAACGCTACCGATTGACCCGTCACGCCAAGTATTTGTCCTAGGCTGGTCTGTGACAACAGCAGGCCGGTGCGAAGGTAACGGAATTCCACTCCTGTGAGCTTTGAAGGCTTCTTGCTCAACGCCAGACAAATGGCGGCCGTCAACCCCTGAAGGTCGTCAATGGCAATGGCCTTGCCGTAGGGGGTTTTGTGCTCCCGGTACCCATTGGCGAGCCACACGTTCCTCAGCCCTCCGTCGGTGTAGTGGTACATGGTCAATCCTCTATCCAAAGCACAGTCACTACATCGCTCTGACGGGCACTTGGTGACCTAGCCAGACCTATAAGAATTATAGGTATAGGTTGACCGGGAATCGGAGGACCTTCGTACAAATCGACCATCATTGGTTTGCAAAGATGCAAACCTTGTCTGGAAATATCTCCTGCGGGTAATGAGTCATGAG
>CAZCJB010000048.1:16576-18101 GCA_964498795.1 uncultured Rubrivivax sp.
GAACATTTCAAGCTCGTTCGCATTGACAGCCGCAAAGCGGTGGCTCATGCCAGACAGCGTGCTGGTTTCAGCGAAGCTTGGGATTCTTTAGAAGAGGAATACGCTGCTCTTCAAGCGCTGCTGGGCGCCCGCCAAAGAGCAGGCCTGACCCAAGAAGAATTGGCGGCGCGTATGGGAACCACCAAGAGCGCAGTGTCGCGATTGGACTCTTCATTGCGCCATGCAGGTCATTCGCCCTCATTTGCCACGCTGAAGAAGTACGCCCACGCTTGCGGCAAGCGAGTCGTTTTGAAGTTGGTTTAGGGTGCTCATTTCAATCGATGATCGAACTGCGCGAAAGCCTCAGGCAGGTCGCGTAATGGCAGAGATTGGCTCTCCTCAAAACCTGAACCGCCTCACCCTGCCGAAACTGGCTGCACCACCCACCGCATCCCCAACGAGCGACTGACCCTGACCACCGTTTCAAAGCGTGGCTTGGCGCCGGGGCTCAGTGCTTTGTAGAGGCTCTCCCGGCCCAGCCCCGCAGTCTGCGCCACCTCGGTCATGCCACGGGCGCGAGCCACGTCACCCAAGGCTGTCAACAACAAGTCGGGGTTGCCCGTCTCCAACATCGCATTCAAATACTCGGCCATGGCCACGTCATCGGTGAGGTACCGAGCGGCATCGAAAGGCGTCAACTTCAGTTTTGATCGGGTGGATTTCATGACTCAGCCTCAACGGTCGCAAATTGGCTGAGATTGTATCTACGTGGATACAGTGATTGTGGCAAGTCAGTATCAGCCCCCACAATACCGCTCGGTTCTTCTCAATCGCAAGCTGCACAGGCCCCGCAACAAACCATGCCTGCCACCGCCGAATTCAAGCAGTACGCAGAAGCATTTCAACGCATTCAGGTCAACCCACGCGGTGGCGGCACCTTCAGCCCTCACAAGCCCTGCATGCTTCTAGCCGTGTTGGACATGGCACGTGCAGGATTGCTTGCAGACAACCGCATCAACTACCAACCCGCGCTGCTGGAGCGCTACTCACGTTTTTTCAATGCCGTCAAATCGCCCGGCGATCACGCGCACCCCTACTTTCCATTCTTCCATCTCCGCGGCCACTTAAGGGGCGGCGCGCCCAGCTTCTGGCACTTGCATGCGTTACCGGGGCGAGAGGCGGTGCTGGAAGCTATGGACTCTGCGCGCAGTTCCTCCCACATCACGCAAAACGTCTCCCACGCCAGCCTGGACCAAGGGTTGCACCACCTGCTACAAGACCCCGCAAATTGCGACGCATTGAGTGCCGTGGTGGTACAGGCCTGGTTTGACCGCAGCCCCCAAGATATGTCAGGCCTGCTCCAGCGCAGCGCTGCCATCAGTCAGTATGAACGCACCTTGCGCACGCAAAGCGCATCGGTCATCACCCAACAACCCACGTTGCCCACTTCAGTGCGCAGTCCTGCGTTTCGACGTGTGGTCATCCAGGCCTATGACTACCGATGTGCGGCTACGGGTGAGCGGATCATCACCCCATCGGGAGAGGC
>CAZCJB010000048.1:18111-18922 GCA_964498795.1 uncultured Rubrivivax sp.
ATGATGACCCGCGCAACGGTCTGGCCCTTTCACGAGACATGCACTGGGCCATGGATCGCAACCTGATCGCGCCGGGACCTGACCTGAAGTGGCATGTGAGCAAGGTGCTGGATCCACGCATTCCAGATTTCAAGCGCCTGTGCGAATTGAAAGGCCAGCGCCTATTGCTGCCTGCTGAAACTCGGTTGACCCCCAAACTCGAGTCCCTGGAGTGGCGCATGGAGCGACTGCGGGATCCAGATTGGTCAGCCACCGCAGAAGACGCTGAGGACTGACCATGGGTAGCCTCACGCGTTTTTTGCAAACTGCCTTTGCGAATCAATGTCCTAAGGGTTGGGTCTGCGAAGCTGAGATGCCTCTGGTCGACAAGGTCGCCGCCAAGCGGCTCGGTTTCAACCCGCGCGCCGATGTGCGCTTGACGGAGAAGTCCACCTCGCGCCGGGTGTGGGTAGAGTTTGAAGTGAGCCGCGCAGACCCGGTGGCCAACCATGCAAAGTACGCGACCGCTGCCCTCATGGAGGGCTTGGGCGCGAACGACAGCTTTGTCTCCATGACGAGCGCACACATTGACATAGGTCGCGCCGCGCTGGCTGCGGGCACCACTATTTGGATGCGCAGCTTGGGCATCTCGGCATTTCAGGTGGCGCTACTCCCGGGTTTTGACAACCTCGCCATCAAGACCTTGAACTCGCGCAAGCTCAACTTGTCTGAGGACCTCGAGCTCATCCCCGTAAGACGTGAGATTGACCGCGTGCTGGCTGTGACGAGTGCTGTCACAGCCGAATCGGGCCATCGCATCCACAAGGTCGAC
>CAZCJB010000049.1:0-5578 GCA_964498795.1 uncultured Rubrivivax sp.
GCTCCGGCGGCTTTGAGTCTGTCCATGTCGGCGTCGTCAATGGTGCGCACCAGCACCGGTACCTTGGGGGCGTGTTCGTGAACCAAATGCAGAATCTTGAGCGCCGAAGGGGTGTCGTGGTAGCTGATGACGACGGCACTGGCACGGGCCAAACCAGCGGCCATCAGACTGGGCAAACGGGCAGCGTCGCCAAAGACCACACTCTGACCGGCCGCGGCGGCTTGCCGAACGCGGTCAGGATCCAAGTCCAAGGCCATGTAGGGGATGCGCTCTTGCGAGAGAAATCGGGCCAGATTTTGTCCACTGCGTCCGTAGCCACAGATGATCACATGGGCCTGCGCGGCCATCGCCTTTTTGGCGATGCTGGTGAGGGCCACGGATTGCATGAGCCAGTCGCCCGACCACAGGCGGTTGACGATGCGATCGCTGTGCAAAATGAGAAAAGGGGTGGCCAGCATGGACAGCACCATGCTGGCCAGCACGGGGCTGACCCATTGCGCGGCGATGAGTTGATGTTCCGTGCCCAAGGTCAGCAGCACAAATCCGAATTCACCAGCTTGTGCCAAGTAAAGGCCGGTGCGCAAGGCCACACCCAGCGAGGCCTTGAAGAATGTGGCCAGCAAAGCCACCAAGGCGAATTTGGCCACCACCGGCACCGTCGTCAGCAAGAGCACGATTGGGGCGCCATCGATCACCGATCTCCAATCGAGCTTCATGCCGATGGTGATGAAGAACAGGCCGAGCAAGATGTCGTGGAACGGGCGAATGTCGGCCTCGACTTGATGTTTGTACTCGGTTTCGGCGACCAACATGCCGGCCACGAAAGCGCCCAAAGCCATGGACAAGCCGGCGTGTTCGGTGAGGTAGGCCATGCCCAGGGTGATGAGCAAGAGGTTGAGCATGAACAGCTCTTCGCTCTTGCGACGCGCCACCAGGGTCAACCACCAACGCATCACCCGCTGCCCTCCGGACAACAGCAGCGCCAGCAAGGCGGTGGCTTTGAGCATGGCCACACCCAAGGACCACCCCATTTCTTGGCCACTTTGGCCAAGCGCAGGCACCAAGACCAGCAAGGGCACGACGGCCAGATCTTGGAACAGCAAGATGCCCATCACGCGACGGCCGTGCTCGCTGTCCAACTCCAGCCGCTCGGCCATGAGCTTCACGACAATGGCCGTGCTCGACATTGACATGGCGCTGCCCAGAACGACGGCGCCTTTCCAGTCCAGCTCCCAGGGCCGCGATGAAAAAGAAAACAGCCACCACAGCAGGGCATGTCCGATCAAGGTGCCCAACATGGTGAGCCCCACTTGTGACAGCCCCAGGCCGAACACGAGCGTTCGCATGCTTCGCAGTTTGGGCAGGTTGAATTCCAGCCCGATCACGAACATCAGGAACACCACCCCGAACTCGGCCAAGTACCGCATGCCGTCGGAATCCTGCGCGAGCGCCAGGGCGTTGGGCCCAATGAGCACCCCCACCGTCAAATACCCCAGCATGGGCGGCAACTTGAGCGAACGGCAGACCACTGCGGCCGCGACTGCGGCCACGAGGTAAAGCAAAATGAGTTCGAGCGTGGAGGCCATGGGACAATGGCGCCATCGTATCGGAACCGTCCCCTCGTCTGGCAAGACCTGAAGATAGGGCCCTGATCGCAACCATGACTTCATCGATCCTTCAACCCCTGCAGGCTCAACGTGCGCTTGAGCTGGCCCGCAAGACCTTCGATATCGAGGCGCGCGAACTGCTGGCGGTGGGGGCTCGGCAGGGGGCATCGTTTGTCCAGGCGGTGTCAGCCATCCTCGCCTGTCAGGGCCGAACGGTCGTCATGGGCATGGGCAAGAGTGGGCATGTCGGCCGCAAGATTGCGGCGACGCTGGCCTCCACGGGCACGCCCTCATTCTTTGTCCACCCGGCTGAGGCCAGTCATGGCGATCTGGGCATGGTCACCCAAGGGGACGTGGTGCTGGCCATCAGCAACAGCGGAGAAAGCGATGAACTGGCAGCGATCGTTCCGGCGCTTCGACGTTTGAGCGTGACCCTGGTGGCCATGACGGGACAGATGGACTCCTCCTTGGCACGGCATGCCGACATCGTGTTGTCCAGTGCCGTGGATCAAGAAGCCTGCCCCTTGAACTTGGCGCCCACGGCCAGCACCACGGCCCAAATGGCGCTGGGAGATGCCTTGGCGGTCGCGCTCCTGGATGCCCGTGGATTTGTAGAGGCCGACTTCGCGCGATCGCATCCCGGGGGGAGTTTGGGGCGCAAGTTGCTCATGCATGTGAGCGACCTGATGCGCACAGGCGATGCGGTGCCCACGGTTGGGCCCGAGGCCCCGTTCACCGCCATGCTGCAGGAGATGAGCCGCAAGGGTTTGGGGTTTGCCGCCGTGGTCGAAGATGATCTCCGCATGTTGGGCATCTTCACCGACGGCGACCTGCGCCGCCTCATTGAACGCGGGGCAGACCTGCGCGCGCTCAAAGCAAAGGACGTCATGAATCCGGCGCCGCGCCGGGTGATGGCCGACGCCCTGGCTGTGGATGCGGCCGGTGTGATGGAGCAACACCGCATCACCAGCGTGGTGGTGGTGGATGCAGACGAGCGCATCGTGGGCGCCTTGAACAGCAACGACCTCATGCGCGCCAAGGTGATTTGAGCGGTGAACCCCCAACTGAGCTTTCCTCCAGAATTGCTGCTTCGGGCGCAAGGGCCCTTGACCCGGGGGACCGCAGGAGCCCCGCTGGGCATGAAGGCGGCCATCTTTGACGTCGATGGCGTCTTGACGGATGGGCGCCTGTACATTGGCGAACATGGCGAGACGGTCAAGGCTTTTTCGACCTTGGACGGCCATGGACTGAAGTTGCTGGCCCGCGCAGGCATTGAGCCCCTGGTGGTGACCGGCCGAGACTCCAAGGCGGTGCGTCGCCGGGTGGCCGATCTCGGGTTGGTGCATGCCGTGTATGGTGCTCACGACAAGTTCGCTGCCGCCGACGAACTGCTGCGGCGACTCGCCGTGCCGTGGGAAGCGGTGGCGGTGATCGGCGACGATTGGCCCGATCTCCCGCTCATGCAAAGGGCTGGTCTGGCTTGTGCGCCGCCCAACGCCCATGTAGAGGTGCGCGCCCGGGCGCATCACGTGACCCAGCAGCCGGGTGGGCACGGAGCGGCCCGCGAGTTTTGCGACCTGCTGTTGATGGCGGCCGGCCGCTATCGCGATTTGCTGGACGGGCACCTGGCGACTTTGGACAGCGCCTGACATGTCGACGCGTGGCATTGAGCTCAACCTGCCGGACTTGCCCGAGGTGCCGATCCGCCTGGGCAGCGAAGAGGTGGCCCCACTCCCTCATCGACCCCCGAGGGCTTCGCGGGGTGGCTGGGATCGGGTGCGAGAGGGCTTGACGACCTACTTGCCCTTGCTGTTGATGGCCGTCCTGGCGGTGCTCACGGGGTGGTTGGTGAAGAGCTCGCCCAAACCGGTGGAGGACACCGCCTCCAGCACCTCCAGAGCAGGGCCCGACTACGCCATGACGGGATTCCAGGTCCAACGTCATGGGTCCGACGGGCAACTTCGGGTGGTGTTGGAGGGGGAGCGGCTGCAGCACTTTGCACAAACTCGGACGCTGGAAGTCGAAGGGGCGAGGGTGAAGTCGTTTGCGCCAAAAGGGGAGATCACCCACGCCACGGCCAGCCGTGCCACCTCCAACGATGCCGCCACTGACATCACGCTGCAAGGGGGGGTCAAACTGCGGGGGCAGCTGGCCGACGGGCGAGTGCTGGAAATTGACAGCGAGTTCTTGAGTTGGTCCACGGTCACCGACCGCCTGCAAACCCATTTGCCCGTGCGATTCAAGGTGGGGTCCAGCGAAGTCAGGGCCGCGGGGTTGGACTATGACCGTGCGGGCCAACGTGTGCGCCTGCAGGGACCCGTACGCGGGCAATTTGCGGCGCCAGGTGGTGGAACCAGGAGTCCATCGTGAGCGCCCCAACCTCCTTGGCGTCAGCCCCCGACGCTGGCTTGCGCCCCTTGGTCTTGATCACCGGGGCTTCCAGCGGAATCGGGCAAGCCTTGGCCCAACAGTTCGCGCGATCCGGTTGGCGTTTGGCCCTGGTCGCCCGGCGAGGCGACGTCTTGCGCCAGTGGATGGATGATCAGGGGTGGACGCACGAGGATGCCCAGGCCTACGCCGCGGACGTGGCTCAGGGCGCCAGCATGAACGCCGTCGCCCAGGCCTGCATTGAACGACAAGGCCTGCCTGACGTGGTGGTGGCCAATGCAGGCATCAGTGTGGGCATGGACAGTGCAGACCCGCGCGACTTGGCGGTTTTGCAAGACACCATGAACACCAACGTGGTGGGCGTGGCCGCGACTTTTGGACCTTTTTTGTCGCCTATGCGGGCTCGCCGCTCGGGGGTGTTGGTGGGCATGGCCAGCGTCGCGGCCATCCGGGGACTGCCTGGCCACGCGGCCTACTGCGCGAGCAAGGCGGCGGTGGTGGCGTTCTGCGAGAGCCTGCGAGGTGAATGCCGAGGCAGCGGGGTTCGCGTGATGACCTTGCTGCCTGGCTACGTCGCCACACCGCTGACCGCGCGCAACAAGTACCCTATGCCGTTTTTGATGGGCGCAGAGGACTTTGCGCGGCGGGCCTACCGGGCGATCCACTCCGGCCGGTCTTATCAAGTCATCCCTTGGCCCATGGCGGTGGTCGCCAAGCTGTTGCGCTTGTTGCCCAACGCATGGTTTGACCGCCTGTTTGCGGGACGTGGGCGTAAGGAACGCCGCTCTCACGACGTGCCCCGCGCATGAAACCGCCCATGAAAAAAGCGACGCTGCGCACTCGGCGCTAGGCGTCGCTCACGGATGCTTCAAAAAGGAATGAGCGCTCAGTAGCTGTTGCCGCGGCCACCGCCGTAGCCACCGCCACCGCCACCGCCGCCACCGTAACCGCCGCGGCCGCCACCACCGCCGCCGCCGTAGGGGCTGCGGCCACCGCCGCCACCGCCACCGCCACCGCCACCGCCGTAGCCGCCACCGCCGTAGCCGCCACCGCCGCCACCACCACCGTAGCCGCCGCGGCCACCGCCACCGCCGCCACCGCCATAACCACCCCGGCCTCCGCCGAAGCCGCCGGGGCGCTCTTCACGAGGACGCGCCTCATTGACCACCACGGCCCGACCCTCGAGAGGTTGGCCGTTCATGCCATTGATGGCCGCTTGGGCCTCGGCATCGGAGCCCATCTCGACAAAGCCGAAGCCTTTCGAGCGACCGGACTCGCGGTCCATCATCACCTTGGCAGAAGTGACAGTGCCAAATTGCGCAAACGCCTGCTGCAGGGAATCGTCACGCACGGAGTAGGCCAAGTTGCCTACATACAGTTTGTTACCCACGGGGGAGCCCTCTATCTCAAAAAACAAGGAACATGTGGAGCTTCAACCCAGCGTCAACCAATCAGCTACAGGCATGGCGTCCATACACGGTTCGGGATTATCCAGGGTGCAATCCGTTGCCGGCAAAGGCTGTGATGCCAGAGTGTTGTTTTCCTGCCCACGGTATTTACCCTCAGATTTGGCATCTTCTGCG
>CAZCJB010000049.1:5678-18442 GCA_964498795.1 uncultured Rubrivivax sp.
TATTTGTATTGCATTGGCAACCCTCGCACCGACTGGTTGTACTTCACCCAGCCCGATCCGGGTTTGAATGGCCGCAGCCTGCGCTACCCGCGCGGCAAGGTGTTGGGCGGCTGTTCGAGCATCAACGGCATGATCTACATGCGCGGGCAGTCGCGTGATTACGACCATTGGGCCGAGGTGACGGGCGAGTCGGCCTGGTCGTGGTCGCAAAGTTTGGAGGCGTTTCGCCGACATGAGGATCACTGGCGTGGGACGTCGGCGTTTCATGGGTCGGGGGGTGAGTGGCGGGTGGAGCGCCAGCGCTTGCGTTGGGAATTGTTGGAGGCTTTTGCACAAGCTGCCCAGCAGGCCGGCATTGCGGCAACCGATGACTTCAACACTGGCGACAACGAGGGGGTGGGCTATTTCGAGGTTAATCAGCGCCGAGGTGTGCGCTGGAACACCACCAAGGCGTTTTTAAAGCCCGCGTTTGCGCGCCGCAATTTGCAGGTTTGGACTTCGGCCCAGGTGAGCCGACTGCGTCTGGAGCGCACGTCCGCGGGCACGCTGTGCTGCCAGGGGATCGATTTGGTGCCTTCGCCCGGCGCACCCGCTGGCGCTCAGGCGCGTCGGGGCGTGGTGATGGCCGCAGGTGCCATTGGCACGCCGCAAATCCTTGAACTGTCGGGCATCGGAGCGCCATCAGTGCTGGGCCCATTGGGCATCGAAACGATCCACGAATTGAGTGGAGTGGGCGCAAACTTACAAGATCATTTGCAAATTCGCTCGGTGTACGGGGTTCAGGGCGTTCGCACGCTCAACACCCTGGCAAGTTCTTGGTGGGGCAAAGCCTGGATCGGGCTGGAGTACCTGTTTAACCAAAGCGGTCCCATGAGCATGGCACCCTCGCAGTTGGGGGCCTTCACCCGATCGTCACCCGCGTACCGCTGGCCGAATGTGGAGTACCACGTCCAACCGTTGTCGCTGCCGGCTTTCGGCGAGCCCCTGGACCCCTTTGATGCACTGACGGCCAGCGTGTGCAACCTCAATCCCTCCTCGCGCGGGACGGTGCATATCGTCAGCGCCGATCCCCAGCAAGCGCCCTCCATTGCGCCCAATTACTTGTCCACCGACGAAGACCGGCACGTGGCCGCCGACTCCTTGAGGTTGACGCGACTCATCGCGGCCCAGCCTGCGTTGGCCCGTTACCGACCCCAAGAGATCAAGCCCGGCATTCAGTACCGCAGCGATGAGGACTTGGCCCGTCTGGCGGGCGACATTGGAACCACCATCTTTCACCCGGTGGGGACCTGCCGCATGGGTCGCGAGGATGACCCGCAGGCGGTGGTGGGCCCCCGGCTGGCGGTGCGCGGCGTCCAGGGGCTGCACATTGCCGACGCCAGTGTCATGCCCACCATCACCAGCGGCAACACCAACGCGCCCACCCTGATGATTGCCGAGCGTGCCGCGCAGTGGTTGCGAGAAGCCGGCTGAGTTCGGGTTGTCCTGCGGTGGGAAACCCCTGATGCCCAGGCGGCGGCGCAGGACCTACATTGCCCTCACTCGCTCCCCTCGGCACAGCACTTGGGGCCCCTGAAGATGGAGGAGACACGATTTTCAGAGCGAGACACAACCCCTTGGGGGACCACCGCGTTCCATCGACCCGAAAAGGGCACACGAGCGCTGTTGGATTGCGGGGCGCCTGCGGGGCGCCCTTTCTTTTTGAACGATGGAGATCTCAACGGTATGAATGTCACGCCCAACGCCCTGGCTTTGCAGCGCTTGTACCACTGGGAGACCCACCGGCCTGATCGGGTGGTTTTGACCCAGCCCATGGGCCGCGGGGTGGTGCAGGACTTCAGCTGGCGATCGCTCATGACCGAGACCCGCCGCGTGGCAGCGTACCTTCTGCGCCAAGGCTTGCAGCCCGGTGACCGGGTGGCCATCTTGTCCAAGAACACTGCGCATTGGTTGATGAGCGACTTTGCGATTTGGATGGCCGGTGGGGTGTCGGTGCCCTTGTATCCGACCCTGAACGCCTCCACGCTGACCCAGATCCTGGCCCACAGCGATGCCAAGTGGGTGTTTGTGGGCAAGCTAGACGGGTGGGACGCGATCCGCCCGGGGATTCCATCGGGACTGCCCTGCATCAGCCACCCATTGGCGCCCCACGAGGCGCGGCAAGCCTATCCCCGCTGGGAAGACATTGTGGAGCGGACCGACCCACTGGCAGGCTCGCCTGTGCGCGACGGCGATGAACTCGCCACCATCATGTACACCTCGGGCACCACGGGCATGCCCAAGGGGGTGATGCACAGCTTTGACACCTTTGCTTGGGGCGTGCGCTCGGGTTTGCAGCGAGTGAGTGCCTTGCACGAACAGGCGCGCATGCTCAGTTACCTGCCCCTGGCCCACGTGGCCGAGCGCACATTGGTGGAGCACGGGTTGTTGGCCACGGGCATGCAGGTGTTCTTTGCCGAAAGCCTGGACACCTTCGCGGCCGACTTGCAGCGCGCGCGGCCCACGGCATTTTTCTCGGTACCCCGGCTGTGGGTGAAGTTTCAGCAAGGAGTGCATGCCAAGCTCCCACCACCCAAGCTGCAACGATTGCTGAAGCTGCCTTTGGTGGGGCGGATCGTGCGACGCAAGATCCTGAAAGCCTTGGGCTTGGATGCTTGCGAGTTTGCCGCGGGCGGCGCGGCCCCCATGCCGCCCGATCTGCTGCGCTGGTACAGCCAGCTCGGCCTGGACATCATCGAGGTCTACGGCATGACCGAGAACTGCGGCGTCAGCCACTCCACCGTACCAGGGCGGCAGCGCCCAGGCACCGTGGGGCAACCCTATGAGGGCGTCCAAAGCCGTCTCGACCCCACCGATGGCGAAATTCAGGTGAAGGCACCGTGCTTGATGTTGGGGTACTACCGCGAACCCGAACTCACACGAAACACCCTGACCGACGATGGGTGGCTCAAGACCGGCGACAAGGGCTCGCTGACGCCAGAAGGGGACTTGCGCATCACCGGCCGCGTGAAAGATCTCTTCAAGACCACCAAGGGCAAGTATGTGGCCCCTGCGCCCATTGAGGACCGGCTCGTGATGCACCCGGCGGTCGAAGCGGCGTGCGTGAGCGGGGCGCAGCTCAACCAACCGCTGGCGTTGTTGATGCTCAACGAAGCGGCTCAGGCTGCGTTGGATTCGCCCACAGCCCGCGCAAGCCTGTCGGCCTCCTTGGCCGACCACGTGCGCTCAGTCAATGCGACCTTGGAGCCCCATGAACAGCTGTGCTGTGTGGTGGTGACCTCACAAAGCTGGAGTGTGGACAACGGCCTGGTGACACCCACGCTCAAAGTGCGCCGCGCACCCATGGACGAGCGTTACGGGCCTCACTTTGAACAGTGGGCGGCACAAGGCAGTTTGGTGGTGTGGTCTTCGGACTGAAGCGAGGCCCGCTCAATCCACCTTGGCCCCAGAGGCCTTGACCACCGCCGCCCACTTTTTGGTTTCTTGTTCGATGAGCTTGGCAAACTCGCTGGGAGTGTTGCCACTCGGAATCGCGCCTTGCGACAGCAAACGCTCCTTGATCGCAGGACTGCCCAAGGCCTTGGCGGTTTCTTGTTGGATGCGTTGAACCACGTCGACGGGGGTTCCTGCGGGAGCCAACAGGCCGAACCACGACGTGGCCTCATAAGGGGCCAAGGCGGAGCCCCCTGCCTCGGCCACGGTGGGCACGTCCGGCAGCGCGGTCGAGCGCTGTGCGCTGGTGACCGCCAAGGCCTTGAGCTTGCCTGATTTGATGTGGGCCATGGAGCTGGGCAGGTTGTCGAACATCAAGTCGGTGTTGCCGCCCATGAGATCGATGAGCGCCGGCCCGGACCCTCGATAGGGAAAGTGGACCATGAAGGTTCCCGTGAGGGTTTTGAACAACTCGCCGGACAGATGAATGGATGTGCCATTGCCCGAGCTGGCGAAGTTCAGGCGGCCCGGTTGAGCCTTGGCGACTTTGACCAGATCAGCCACCGACTGGATGCCATTTTTCTGTGCAAAGGCTGGGTTGACCACCAGCACGTTGGGCACGCCGGCCACCAAGGTGATGGGTGAAAAGTCTTTGACGTGGTCGTAGGGCATCTTGGGATACAAGGCCGGATTGATGGCATGGGTGCCCACGGTGCCCATCAGCAGGGTGTAGCCATCGGGTGCCGACTTGGCCACTTCGGCCGCGCCGAGGTTGCCGCCTGCCCCCGGCTTGTTGTCCACGACAAACGGTTGCCCAAAGACACGCTGCAGCTCGGGCGCCAAGGCGCGGGCCAGGATGTCCGTGGTGCCGGCCGCCGTGAACGGCACCACGATGCGCACGGGCTTGGTGGGCCAGGCCGATTGGGCCTGAGCGGCGCTCAGAGGAATCACGGCGGTCACCGCTGCCAGGATCCACCATGAGGACGCCGCCCATGAAAAGAGTGTTGACCAATGACCCATGGTGCCTCCGCACGGAAACTTCAACTTGGAGCTGCAGTGTGCATCGACTCGGGCCAAAGTGCCAGCGGCGGCAAACCCGCACCAGACTTGCACCGACTTCGGCGCGACATCGCGGCTACAACTTGAGCTCCAGCCGCAATTGCCAGTTCACGTACGAGGTGGCCTGCGTGCGTGCGGTCTCTCTGAAGGTGTCCACCGTCAGGGCGTTGGTGGTGATGTAGTCGTGGGGCGCCAGGTTGCTGCCCATGACGCGCAGCGCCGTGGAAGGGTTGAAGGTCCACAACGCAAAGGCATCCCAGACCCGTTTGGTGCTCACCGTGCTCACCTGATCTTCGGCCAGTTGGGTGCGGTAGCCGGGCACCCAGTTGAGATTGCCCCCCAACGTCAGCGGCACACTGCGGATGCGGTAGTCGGCACCCAAATTGGCGGTGGCCTTGGCCTGGCTGTCCAGCCGGTTGTCGGGTCCAGGCACACCTTCGACGCGGGAGCGATAAAACGCCACATTGCCACGCAGGTCGACCGGCAGGGCGCCTGCCACGGCCTGATCCAGCCGAAACTTCGCTTCGAGCTCGAGGCCTTGGGTGAGCGCGTCCCCGATGTTTTGCTGGCGCGCGACCCAGCGTTTGGCAGGGCTCCAGGAGACGGACTCCAGGGCGGTGACGCTGCGATTGAGGTCGTGAATGCGGCGGGCGAAGACGTTCGCACTCAGCAGCCCCCCGTTTTCTAGGTAGCGCTCCAGGGCCATGTCCACACCCAGGGCGCGCTCGGGCTTGAGGTCGGGGTTGCCCGCGCGGTCGGGGGCCGTGGGGGAATTGGTGCCGCTCACCGGGTAGCGCGTGTTGAGGGTGGGCCGGGCGATCAGGGTGTTGAGGTCAGGCGACTTGTAACTGCGCGTCAAACTGATGCGCACTTGATCGCGGCTCTTGGGGTCGGGCTTCCACACCGCATGCAGCAAGGGCGTGGCCACGCTGCTGTGGTTCTTGGGGCGAGAGGCGCCCTCGAAGCTGTCGCCCTGGGTCGTGATGCCTTCCCACCGCAACCCACCGTGGGCAGCCCACTGCGGGTTGATGGACCATTCATCTTGCACGTAGGCGGCCATCCGCTGGCTCGAGGCCTGCAGGTTGTCGCCAAAGTCGCTCAACAGCGGTGCAAAGGCCCCGCCATTGAAGGCCTGCAAGGAGGTGCGAGTCTCGGTACGGCGTTGAACTTCGCCTTCCAAGCCGCCCACCAGGCTGTGCTCGTTGCCGCCTTCGGGCTGGCCACCCGCCAGCAAGGTGTACTTGGTGTTGAAGTTGAAGGAGTCTTGTTGAGACTTTGAGACATCGCTCAGTGCCCGCACAGGCGTGGAAGAGGCACTGCGCACAAATTCTTGACGCTCGGTGTCGCTGTGTCCGCGCCAGCTGCCCAGGCCCCCATTGAATTCGATGCGTCCAGGCCCCAAGCGTTGCCGCCAGATGGCATTGAGCCGCGCCGAAGTGAAACCGCTGTCAGAGTTGGAGTGTCCCAAGTCGTAGGCAGTGGGCGTGACGCCCAAGCTTTGCTGCAAGACAAAGTCTCGGGTGCTTTGGCCTTGCATGCGAAAGACGGTGGGCATGAGCATGAGGCTGTCGCCGTTGTCATTGAGCCGCCATTGGAGTCGCCCTGTGAGGTTGAGGCCGTGGCGCCGATCCCAAGAGGTGCTGCTTTCGGTTTGCTCGGTGAGCGTCTGGTTGCGGTTCAGGTCTTCGTCGGTGGTTTGGGTCAGGCTGGTGGACTTGCGGTGCGAGAAAAAAGTGCCCGCTGAGAGGTTGTAAATGACGGGGCCCCACGTGTCATTGCGGGTCCAGAACACACCGGGCGTGCGCTGGCCGTTTTCCAGCCCGAACCCCACCTTCAGGTCGTTCAAGCGACGTGTGTAGCCTTCGCGGGTGATGATGTTGATGGTGCCGGCAATGGCGCGAGCACCCGTTTCCGCCGTCGGCGCTCGCAAGATCTCGATACGCTCGATCTGATCGGGTGTGAGGGACTCCATGGAAAAGCCGGGTGGGATGCGTTGGCCATCGATGAGCAGTTGTGTGTAGCCACCACCCAAACCTCGCATGCGAGGCGGCCCGCCCCGACCCGGCGCTCCGGGGGTGGTGACCCCAGGCAGACGACGCAGCACCTCGCCCACATTGGCGTCGCCGAATTTGTCAATTTCTTCGCGACCAATGATGATCTTGGCTGCGGTGGCGCGGCGCCGCTCCTCGGTGTCGCTGATGCGACCGCCTGTGACCTCCACGCGCTGCGCGGAATCACCTGCAGTGGACTTGTTGTCTTTGGCGTCCGGTGTGTCTTGACGCACGGGAGCCGACGCCGGGTCGGCCTTCGGCGCAGTCACTGGAGGGGTTTGTGCCCAAGCCGCGGGGGCCGCACACATCAAGCCAGTGATCAGGAGGGCGGCGCGAAAGGCCGAAGGCGCGAGTTTCATAGCCGAAGATTGTCCCAGGGAACCTTTGACCCTAGGGCATGAGGGTTTCCGCAATGTGTCTGGGTGCAGAACCCGCCAGGGTTCTGCGACCCCAGATCAAGGCGTCGCCTGGTAGCCGCGTGGAATGGCCGCGAGCAACCGGCGTGTGTAGTCCTCGCGAGGCGAGGCCAGGATCTGTTCGGCGCTGTTTTGCTCGACCACCACGCCGTCCTTCATCACCAGCACCTCATCGCTGATAAAGCGCACCACGGCCAAATCGTGGCTGATGAAGACATAAGACAGCCCGAACTCATCTTGCAGGTCGCGCAACAAGTTGAGCACCTGAGCTTGCACCGACACGTCCAGGGCCGACACAGCCTCATCGAGCACCAGCACTTCAGGGTTGAGCGTGAGGCAGCGCGCGATCGCGATGCGTTGACGCTGTCCGCCAGAAAACTCGTGCGGGTACCTGGAGAAGGCGCTGCCATCGAGGCCCACTTTTTCCAACAAACTCCGTGCACGGGCTTCTCGCTCACCGCGGTCGGCCCCGATGCCGTGAATGTCCATGGGCTCCACCAAAGTTTGGCCGATGGTGAATCGAGGGTTCAGGCTGGCATAGGGATTTTGGAACACGATCTGGATGCGACGACGCATGGCTTGCCGCTCCCGATCACCCAGCGTGAGCAGGTTCTTGCCGTCGAACAGCACCTCACCGGCTGTGGGCTCGTGCAGACGCAACAGGGTCAGGCCCATGGTGGTTTTGCCCGATCCCGACTCGCCCACCACACCCAGGGTGTGGCCCTTGCGAAGACGAAAACTGACCCCTTGCACGGCCTTGAACTCACGCTTGCCGAAGAGACCCGACTTGATGAAAAAGCTCTTGGCCAGCGACCGCACTTCCAACACCACAGGGGCTTGGGGATCTTTGGTGGCGCTCACCTGGCGGCTTCCGCGCCCGGCCATGTGATCGTCGATCACCATCAGGCGGTCGGGGTTGTGCGTGAGGCTGGGACGGCAGGCCAGTAGCGCGCGGGTGTAGTCATCTTGCGGGGACGAAAAGATGCGCGCGACCGGACCCTGCTCGCGCACCACCCCGTGGCGCATGACCACCACGTGATCTGCGATCTCGCCCACCACGCCCAAGTCGTGCGAGATGAACAGCACGCTCATCCGGCGCGAGGCCTTGAGTTTGCCTATCAGTTCCAGGATCTGCCGTTGAATGGTGACGTCCAGCGCCGTGGTGGGCTCGTCGGCAATCAACAACTTGGGCTCGCAAGCCAGCGCCATGGCAATCATGACGCGTTGCTGTTGTCCACCGGAAAGCTCGTGAGGGTAGGCACCCATGCGCCGACGGGGCTCCGGAATGCCCACTTCGCCGAGCAAAGCCTCGGCGCGTTGCATCGCCTGCGCTTGGGTGAGGCCCATGTGCTTGACCAAAGGCTCTGCCAATTGAGCGCCGATGGTGAACACCGGATTGAGCGAAGACATGGGGTCTTGGAAGACGCAGGCGATGTCCTTGCCACGCAGCTGTTGCAATTCTTGCAGCGAGGCCCCGAGCAGGTCACGGCCTTGCCACAGGATGCGACCCTGGCGCTCAGCATTCTCGGGCAACAGGTTGACGATGGACATCGCCGTCACGCTCTTGCCGGAGCCGGACTCGCCGACCAGGGCCACGATGGCGTTTTCTGGTACCTCAAAGCTGATCCCGCGCACCGCATCTGCGCGTTGGACCTGTCCTTGAACGCGGCCCATGCGAAAGGCCACACGAAGGTCTTGAATCTGGAGCAATGCAGTATCCCCCATGGCCCTCACTCCAATCCACGCAGTTTGGGGTCGAGCGCGTCGCGCACGGCATCCGCCATGAGCGAAAACGCGGTCACGAACACGGCCATGAATCCCGTGGCCGCCGCCAACTGCCACCAATAACCCAAGATCAACTCACTTTGCGCTTCAGCCAACATGGTGCCCCAGGAGACATCTTCGACGCCGACGCCCAAACCCAAGTAAGACAAGATCACCTCGCTCTTGATGAAACCCACCACCAGCAGGCTCATGCGCACCAAGATCACGTGGCTGATGTTGGGCAAGATGTGCTTGAACATGCGGCTGGTGGTCGAGGCGCCGATTGCCTCGGCGGCGCGCACATACTCGCGGCCGCTGTGCTTCATGAATTCAGCGCGCACCTGACGGTACAGGCCCGTCCAACCTGCCAGCCCCAAAATCAGCACCACGGTGCCAATGCCTCGCCCAAACACCGCGGCAAACGCGAAGATGAGCAAGATGCCCGGGATGGCCTCAAAGACGTTGTAGAGCCACTCCAAGAAGTCCCCCACCTTGCCACCAAAGAATCCGCCCAAGGCGCCAAGCACGGTGCCGATGAGCGTGGCCAGCACGGCGGCCAAGACCCCCACAAACACCGAAATCTGCGTGCCCTTGACCGCCTTGGACAGCACATCGCGCCCGAGGCGATCGCCCCCGAGAGGCAAGGTCTCGGCCTTGGCTGAATCGGTGGTGCGGTACTTCTGAGCCGCAGCCTCAATCTCGGCGTAGCGAGGAGCCAAGGGGTCGACGGCGGACAGGTCCGCATTGGGCCCTTTGGGCACTTCAATGGCACCGGTGGATTCCGCAGGCCGAGGTCCCAAGACGGTCGGGGGCGCATTGGCCACGCCGACCTCTTCTTGCCAATGCTTGGCCACCCACCCCGTGGCCGACAAGGCCACCAGGACGATGAAAGCCAACACGATGCAGGCCGACACCAGTCCCACACGATCGGCCTTGAACCGTCGCCACGCCGCGTGCCACACGCCTTCGGAGCGGTCAGCCGCACCTGCGGCGCTTGGAGCATTCACGGCGGTGCTCATTTCAACACCACCCGTGGGTCGACCAACTTGAACATGACGTCAACGAGGAGATTGATGACCATGGTGAGCGCGGCCAGGTACACCGCAATGGCCTGGATCACGGGGTAGTCACTGCGGTTGACCGCGAGCAAGATCTCGCGACCCAGTCCGGGAATGGAGAAGAACACTTCGATCAGGAACGAGCCCACAAAGACGCCCGGCAGCGCCAGCCCCACATTGGTCAGGATGGGGATCATGGCGTTGCGAAGCACATGGCCAAACATCACCGTGCCCTCGGTCATGCCTTTGGCGCGGGCGGTGCGCACATAGTCCTGCCCGAGCTCGTCGAGGAAGAACGTCCGGTACAGCCGGGTGTAGGGCGCCAGCGCCACGAACACGGCCAGCAGCACGGGCAAGGGGACGTAGGTGGTCAGATTGGTCCAGGTGCTGTCGCTCCAGCCTTGCACCGGGAACCATCCGAGTTGAAAGCCGAACACGTACTGTCCCACAATGATGTAGACCAAGAAGCTGATCGACAGGGCCACGGTGGTCACCACCATCAAGGTGCGATCGGCCAGCGAGCCGCGCCGGTACGACACCCACATGGCCACAGGCAAGGCCACAATCACCTCCAGCACCAAGATGGGCAGCATGACCGTCAGGGTGGCGGGCAAGCGCGACGCGAACAAATGGCTCACGGCCTCGTTGGTGGACCAACTCTTGCCCCAGTCGAACGTGGCCACGCTCTTGAGGTAGATGCCCAATTGCACCCACACGGGTTGGTCCAGTCCGAGTTGTTGGCGGATGGCGGCAATTTGCTCGGGCGTGGCATTGAGGCCGCCCAAGATCTCCGCCGGGTCGCCCCCGAAATACTTGAACAGAAAGAACACCAGCAGCACGACACCGAGAATCGTCGGGATCATTTGCCACAGGCGCCGCAGGATGTAAGCGGCCATCGTCAACGTGCTCCAGGAATGGACAATGAGGCCGCAGTGTAGGCGTGTTTGAGGCAAGCTCAGCCCCGCAATTCCCCCCATTCGCACGGGCCATGGCAACGGGACCCGGCAGGTATCGACCCCATGGCCACCATGGGTAAATCGGCATTCCACCCACGGAAGGGCCGGCTAGACTGCCAGCTATGCGACTCTTGAACCGTCGAACGCTTGCGGCCGCCTTGCTTCTTTGGCTGGCAGGGCTGGGAGCGGGCACGCCCCAAATCCTGCAGGCAGCGCCTGCGGCGCCGGGCCTGACCAAGACCTTGCGCTACGCATTTCCCATTGCCGAGACCAACTTCGACCCGGCTCAGATTTCTGACCTGTATTCGCGCACGGTGGCGGCCGCCTTTTTCGACGCCCCGCTGGAGTTTGAATTTTTGGCGTCTCCGGCTCGCATGCGCCCCAACACGGCGCAGGCCATGCCTGAAGTGTCGGATGACTTTCGCACCTTTACCTTCCGCATCAAGCCCGGCATTTACTTTGCCGACGATCCCGCGTTCAAAGGCGTCAAGCGCGAGTTGACGGCGACCGACTACGTGTACGCCCTCAAGCGCCACTACGACCCGCGGTGGAAGAGCGCCAATTTGTATATTTTGGAAAACGCCAAGATCCTGGGGCTGTCCGAACTGCGAAAGCAACTCATCGCCGCCAAGAAGCCCTTTGACTACGACCAAGAAGTCCAAGGGCTCAAGGCGCTGGACCGCTATACCTTCCGTGTTCAACTGGCCGAGCCCAATCCGCGCTTTCTCTACAACTTCACGGACGGCTCGTTCACCGGAGCCCTGGCACGCGAAGTTGTGGAGGCCTACGGTGACAAAGTGGGCGAGCACCCGGTGGGCACCGGCCCCTTTGTCCTCGCCGAGTGGAAGCGCAGCGCACGCATGGTTCTGGCACGCAATCCCCAATACCGGGAGGTGCTGTATGACGAACATCCGCCGTCGGGCGATGAGCACCTGCAATCGGTGGCGCAGCGCTTCAAGGGTCGGCGACTTCCGCTCGTGGATCGTGTGGTCATCTCGATCATTGAAGAGGCACAGCCCCGATGGCTGTCGTATCTGAACGCAGAGCAAGACCTCTTGGAAAACGTGCCGGCGGAGTTTTCCAATCTGGCCATTCCCAACAATCAACTCGCGCCGAACTTGCAAAAACTGGGCATGGGCATGATTCGCTATCCTAGGGCCGATGTGTCGGTGAGCTACTTTGCGATGGACAACCCGGTGGTGGGAGGCTATGAGCCCCACAAGGTCGCCTTGCGTCGTGCCATCTCGCTCGCCGTGGACTTGGACAAGGAAATTCGCCTGGCGCGTCGCAATCAGGCCATTCCCGGCCAAAGCCCGATCGGCCCGCAAACCTACGGCTACGACCCGTCGTTCAAATCGGAGATGAGCGAGTACAACCTGGCCCGCGCCAAGGCGCTGTTGGACTTGCATGGTTATGTAGACAAGAACGGGGATGGTTGGCGTGAACAACCTGACGGCAAGCCCCTCGTGCTCGAGTACGCCACGCAACCCGATCAACAAAGCCGTCAGCTCATTGAGCTGTGGAAAAAAAACATGACCGCGCTCGGGCTTCGCATTGAGTTCAAGACCGCCAAATGGCCCGAGAACCTCAAGAGCAGTCGCGCGGGCAAGCTCATGATGTGGGGCGTAGGGTGGAGTGCGGGGCAGCCTGATGGCGATACGTTCTTGGCGTTGGGCTATGGGCCCAACAAAGGCCAGGCCAACCACGCGCGATTTGACCTGCCGGAGTTCAATCGGCTTTACGAGGCGCAGCGGGCCCTGGCCGACGGCCCCGAGAGATTGGCCGCCATGACCGAGGCCAAGAAGCTCATGGTGGCCTACATGCCCTACAAAGTGCATGCCCACCGCATCTTTACCGACCTCACGCACCCCTGGGTGTTGGGCTATCACCGCAACATCTTCGTGCGCGAATTCTTTAAATACGTGGATCTGGATCCTCAGACCCAACGCGCCACCCGATGAGAGTGTCCACCATGGAATTTCGCAGAATCTTGTTGACTTGTGGATGGCTGAGTCTGGTGTCGATGCC
>CAZCJB010000050.1:0-18400 GCA_964498795.1 uncultured Rubrivivax sp.
CGGATCTCGCCGATCATGATGACGTCGGGATCTTGCCGCAAGATGGCCCGCAAGGCGGTGGCAAAGGTCAGGTCGATCTTGGCGTTGGTTTGTGTTTGCCCAATGCCCGGCAGCTCGTACTCGATGGGGTCTTCGACCGTCAACACATTGGTCGTGCGGGTGTCGATGGTCTGCAAGGCCGCGTACAGGGTGGTTGACTTGCCCGAGCCTGTGGGGCCGGTCACCAAGACGATGCCGTTGGGTTGATGAACCAGTTGTTGGAATCGCGTCAACAGCTCGCCGCTCATGCCCAAACCCGTCAGGGAGAAACGGGCCTCGGTCTTGTCCAGCAAGCGCAGCACCGCACGCTCGCCATGGGCCGAAGGCAAGGTGGACACACGCACATCAATGGCACGCCCCCCGATGCGCAATGGAATGCGACCATCTTGAGGCAAGCGCTTTTCCGCGATGTCCAACTCTGCCATGATCTTCAAACGCGAGATCAGGGCTGCATGCAGGGCTCGATTGGGTTGCACCACCTCACGCAAGGTGCCATCCACTCGAAAGCGTACAGAAGAACTGCGCTCATAGGGTTCGATGTGGATGTCACTGGCGCCGTCACGGGCGGCTTGCGTGAGCAAAGCGTTGAGCATGCGGATGATAGGCGCATCGTCAGCGGCTTCGAGCAAGTCTTCCACCGCCGGCAGGTCTTGCATCAGGCGAGACAAGTCCACGGCGCTTTCCACTTCGCCCACCACGGTGGCCGCGCTCGATTCGCCGCCCGCATAAGCCGCCGCAATGCGATCAGCCAAGGCTTGCGAAGTCTCTCGCTCCACCGACTGTGCCGGGAACATGCGCAACACCTCGCCCATCGCTGCACGTGGCGTGGCCTCACTCATCCACAACACCCAATGGTCGGCATCGCCCTCGAGCAAGATTTGGTGGGCCTTGGCAAAGGCGTAGGGCAGAGGATGTCGAGCACCCATGATGCTGCGCGTCCTTAAGGCTTGACAGGGGCCGCGGGCGGCAGCACCGGTGCAGCTTGTATGGGCAGCATGGCGTTGGGCACGGGCTGAGCGCGTTGCTGTTGAGCGCGGATGAGGTCGTAGCGATCGAGGCTGAGCTTGTCGGCACTCGCACCGTCACGCAGCACGACTGGCCTCAAGAACACCATGAGATTGGTGCGATTCTTGGTGCGGCTCTCGCTGCGGAACAAGCCTCCCAGGACTGGAATACTGCTGAGCAAGGGCACTCCCGATTGCCCCTCGACGTACCGGTCTTCAATCAGCCCACCGAGCACGATGATGCCGCCGTCGTCCACGACCACGTTCGATTGGATTTGTCGCTTGTTGGTGGACGGACCGGCGTTAGAAGTACCCGGCGCCACCTTCTCACTCACGCTGGAGGACTCCAAGAAGATGGCCATGCGAACCGTGCCGCTTTCACCCACTTGCGGCTTGACACGCAGCGTCAAACCCACGTCTTTGCGCTCGATGGTTTGAAATGGACTGGTGGTGGCCGAGCCCGTATTCGTGTACTGCCCGGTGATGAAGGGCACATTGCTGCCCACCACGATCTGCGCCTCTTCGTTGTCGAGGGTGATCTGGTTAGGTGTACTGACAATGTTGGTGTTGGTCTGGCTTTGCAGCGCTCGAGCGATCGAGGCCAAGGCGTATTGACCTCCGAAGTTTCTGATCAAACCCACATTGAGGCCTTCGCCCAGTTTGGCCGTACCCGCCAACGCACCGGTCTGCAGTTGCACGATGTTGCTGCCGCCGGTGTTGAAGTTGGTGCCAGCGGCTACCAGGTTGGTGTCGCCCTTGTTGCCCACAATGCCTTGCCATTGAAAGCCGAAATCGGCCGCGTTGTCGCCCGACACCTCGACAATCATGCTTTCGATGTACACCTGGGCACGCCGCGTATCGAGCTGATCGATCATGGCGCGCACTTGCCGGTACAGCGGCTCGCTGGCGGTGATGATGAGCGAATTGGTGGCCGGGTCGGCCTGAATGAATCCTCCCGTAGTCGGGGCTGCGGAGGCGCTCAAGGGCGCGGTGGCTTGCGGGGACGGCGTCGCAGACATGCCCGTGGGCGCTTGGGACAGCGGTGTCGCGCCCGGTGCGGTGGCGCCACTGGCCGCCGCCGCACCGCCGCCAAAGGCGGCACGCAATACGGTGGCCAGTCGGCCCGCCTCTGCGTTCTTGAGATGCACGACCCAGACATTGCCCGCCAGACCACCCCCCGTCATCGGACGGTCCAAGCGCTCAATGGAGGCGCGGATCGAGGCCAAACGCGCCGCATTGGGCGCACGGATGATGAGCGCATTGCTGCGTGAATCGGCCATCACGGTGGCGCTGCCGGAGCCGGCCGCAGCGGCACCTGCGGCCGCGGTGCCCGTGGCCGAGGAATCCGCCAGACGCTGCACCAGCACCGCCAAGTCGCTCGCAATGGCGTGTTTGAGCGGGATCACCTCGAAATCGGTGAGCGAGGGCTGGTCCAAGGCCGCGATGATCTTGGCCAGACGCTGCAAGTTGTCCGCATAGTCGGTGATCACCAAGGTATTGGTGCCCGGACTCGCATTGATGGTGTTGTTGGCCGTGATCAGAGGCCGCAGCACGGTGACGAGGTTGTTCGGATTCTCATGGCGCAGAGTGAAGATCTGCGTCATGACCTGATCGTTGCGCTGCGGGGTTTCACCCACCGACACCGTGCCCGCTTGCAGCTTGGCGTCGGCCTCGGGCACCACCTTGAGCAGGCCGGCGTTTTCCACCATGGCAAAGCCCAACCCACGCAAGGCCGACAGGTAGTTGAGATAGGCTTGCCGCACGGTCATCGGCTGCTCGCTGTACACCGTGACCGTGCCTTTGACGCGGGGATCTAAGGCAATCTGCCTCTCAATCATGGCGGCAAAAGCCCGCGTCACCGCTTCCACATCGGCGTTGACAAAATTCACCGTGACGGGCGTGCGAGACTTCAACGCCGGACTGGAACTGCCCGCCACCGCAGGCTCCGTGGCGGTGGGCGGCGTCGATTGCGCACCTGCCGAGAATGCGACGGTCAAGCTGGCGCAAAGTGCCAGCACCTTCCATGTTTGGCCCATGGTGGAACTCAAGCGCACGGCATGCATGACATTCATACTCATCCGATCGAAATCACCGACCGCGCACCCTCGCGCCGACCGATGAGGTTCAGTAAATTGTTGACGGCCGCTTCCGCACCCTCGGCGCCAAAAGCCTCGCCTTTGAAACGAAATCGCGAGTCCACCCATTGACCTTGACCGTTCAGGCGCAGCGCGCCAGACAGGGTGCTGAGTGTCAAGCTGGCACGGCCATCGGGTGTGGCGCCACCCCGCACGACGAGCCGATATTGACCCAGCGTGTCCAAGGTGCTCAGGCGAGAAGACATCGAATCCACGTCGAGTTGCAATTCCCCTTGCATCCGCCACCGGCCCTGTGCCCACTCCATGCTCGCGCCCTGGCTGGCCACACGCAGCGTTCCATCCAGGTCCAGCGTGTTGAAGGGCGTGCCCAGGCCAGACAGCCAAGTGGCCGGCCAACGGCCCCATCCCCCCGAAGCTGCGGGCACATCGGGCAGCGCCCAAATCATGCGTCCCCAGCCTGGATGCATCCTCAAGGTCACGGGCTGCGGCAAGCAGCAGGCTTGTTGAAGCGTCAACCCCAACGCAAAGCCATGCACGCCCTCTTTCAGGCCCTCTTGCAAGGTCCATTGCGGCCGCAATGTCCACTCCAAGCGCCCCGGCAACGCCACGGCGTCACGGCTTCCCGGCCCACCTGTGAGCATCAAGACGGCGCTTCCTTGCCAAATTGAGCCGCGAGGTTGCACCATCACTGCGCGTTGGGAGGTCGCCGATGCCAACGCGTCAGCCACCCAAGACGCAGGCGCGTAAACCACACCCGCCCCCAAGGCTCCCACCAGGCCTCCCCACACCGCCCAGCGTCGACTCGCCCGTGATCTTTGCTCCCAGGTTGAGCGCATCATGGGGCACCTCCGGCAGACGGCAAGGCCACGGTCAGTGTGCCGCTGAAACCTTTGGAGGTATGGGCCAACTGCGCTTGGATGGGTCGTCCGCGCGCCCCTGAACGGACCTCGGACAACCAGGCTCGCAAGGCACCTGAGCCCACATTTTCCAAGGTGACGATGGCGCGGTCGCCCTGCATGGTCAGCTTGGCGGCCGCGCCCAAGCGATCGGTGGCGGCCTTTAACGCCGCTTGGGCAGGTCCCGCCCCCAAGGTCGGCAGTGTCCGCAGCTGCGCAGCTTCTCGAGCCAACGCCTGCATCTGCTGCAGCTCCAACTCCAACTGCGCACGTTGCGCGGGGGCACGGCGCAGGGTCTGCCAAGCAGGCGACACCGTCCACTGCCAGAGCACGAATGCCACCAACAGGAACACCCCTGCCACGACCCATCGGCGTTCGCGGGTCGCCGACACGCCACCCCAAGCGGCCCAGGCGGTCTGCGCCCCCTGCCAAGCTTGGCGCCATGCGGCGTCCGCACGCGTGGTTCGTGCATCGCTCATGACCGACCCTCCGTCGACAGCGCCGTGGATCCTACAGCCGCTGGCCGCAAGGTGAATCGGCCAGGCGCAGCCTCCACACGCCAGCCTTGAGCGCGCAATCGGCCCGCAAACTCCTGCTGCTCAGAGTCGGTCCATCCTGTGGTGGCGACGCTGAGTTGACCTGGGTCGAACCGCAAACTCGGCGCAGGCCCTTGCCCCTGCGGCCAGGCCGACGCAGCGGCGCCCAGCAAGGCTTCAAGGTCTTGCGTGCCCGGCACTCCCGCGGCCGCCCGCAGCGTCTCAGTTTCCCGCTGCATCTGCAGCGGCGCGTCGACCACCAGCCGCAGTTGCGGGTAGGTCGATTGCGCCAAAGCGACTTGACCGCGCTTCAGATCATCCAGCGCTTTTTGCTGGGTCCAAGCCCAGAGGTTCAAGGCCACCCAATGCACCAGCACCAGACCCAACAGCCCCCAACGCACAGGGCGCCAGGGAGGACTCTTCCACGTTTGAAGCGCCAGGCGACCGATGCGAGCGCCGCGCCTCGCAGGGGCGAGGTCGAACTGCAGCAGATTCCAGGCTGAGCGCACCGCACGCAAGGACCTCTGCGCGTCGGATTCCACCTGAACTGGCATGCCCAACCAACGCTCGGCCGCGGCCGCAGCCGCCGGTGTGGCCGTCCAACGCACCGGCTGGGCCGCCAAGGCTTGCACCATCTGACGTGCCACCGTGCCCGCCACTGGCGTGCACACCACGCCTTGGGCATCGCACAAGGTCAAGCTCAAACCAGCCGTCTCTGCAACCGGCTCTGCGACCCGTTCCGTCGCAAGTTCTTGTGAGGCCTGCGAACCGCTGAGAGCCCCTGCGACCTCGCGGCCACTGGATGCGGCAAAGTGGCCTGTCCAATCGTCATTGGGTGCCAACACCGGAGACACCCGATCCACCGGGCGAGACGCAGCTTCTAGCGCACGCAAACAGGCCTGAAGCCACGGCTTGTCCATCACCGCCACCCAGGCCTCCTCTTGCGCCTTGGCCTGCGGCGCCAGTGCCAGATGCACGGCAGGCAGGTCCGCCAGCATCTGGTCTTCCAACATGCCCGCCAAAGCCGCTTTCAATTTGGCCGCAGGGGCCTTGGGCACTCTCAAGCGCATCCAGCTCACATCGGCCTGTGCAGGCACCGCCACCACCACATCGGCTACAGGCAGCAGGGGCAGCGCAGCGCGTCCGTGCGTGGCCACGCTCACACCGTTGTGGGTCAGCACATAAGCCCAGTCGCGGCGCGCCAAGTCGGAGCCTTCGGACGAGCTCACACCGTCAGCCAAAGCGTCCCGAGGCCGAGCCGGCAAGTGAACAATCAGAGTAGACATGCGAAGGCTTAGGCTAGCGCGGCTTGCAGGGCATCGCAAGCACCTGGAAACAGAGAAAAGTCAAAGAAAGCTCAATCATCGTCATCAACGCGACATTCTCGCGGGTTTTCAAGCGGACTCGATGGCGGGACTTTTGAGCGGGTCATGGCGGGGTCAACGGGGTGGCTCGGTCGGCATCCAGGCCGACAAGGCCATGTCGCTGCGCTTCTCCCGCATCAAGGTCACCACGTCAGTCCCGCGACGCTGGACGAGTGAGCGCTCTTCCAAGACACGCTCCTCCAGGCGCAAGCGACCACTCACCCAGAAAAATCCGGTTTGAACCGACAGACGATGCCCCTCCACCGGCGTGTTTTCGGGGAGCTGTGCGCGCACCTTGTCCAAGGCCGTGTACGCCCCTCGTTGGCGCTGACGCACCAAGCGTTCGGCCGAACCCGCATCGATATTGAGCACAGCCGCCAACACCTCGCGCGAGGCGGTGTTGACATTGACGGGTGTGCGCACCGGCAACACATCGACGAATGGCCGCAGGCGTTGAATGGTGTTCGCGTCCACGCCCAGCCACATCAACTGCTCCAGACGCTCCACACGCAAGGGGCGATCGGCGTTGTCGTCGGTGGCATTGCTGAGCGCGCCCGCGGCCGCAGGGGTGGCTGCCGCAGTCAAGGGCTTCCAAGACCAGGAGGCCCGCAACCCTCGTGCAACACGCATCGCCATCTCGGGAGGGATCTCGACCAAATCGCACAAGCGCTCCAGCGTGGCCACTTCAGTCGAGACCAGTTGCTGCTCATCCGAGACCAAGTTGCGCAAGTTGTAGCGCGCTTGGGCGTCTTGGATCCGCCCCGCCAAGAACGCCTCGGGCCCGCCTCCGACATTGTTGCTGGGGTCTGCCGCCAAGAACGTGGACAGCCGCGCTTCTTCCAACGGCGTGGCCCAAGGCTCACCCAGGTGATCATGAGGAGGCTGACTCGCGCTGCCACTGCTGTCAGCGCGCGCATCTTCGCGCAGGATCAAGCGGGCCCAGTCCAGGGCGCCGGTGAGAATCCAAGCCGCCTGCACGCGGGCCCGCTCCGCGGATTCCACCTGCACCGCCCGCCATTGCTGCCAGGTCATCCCTGCGGCCAAGGTGGCCACCAAAGCGACCGTGACCATGGCCATCAGCAAGGCAGCACCTTGGGCCCGCGGGGATCGACGTGTCGTGGCTTTCATGGAACCTGCGGCGCGAGGACCAGGTCGCGCGTGAGTGTGCGGCCGCCCAGCGTCAGCACCAGTCGCACCCCACTGGGCAGCTTTTCGAGCGCCATGGTGCCTGGCATCGTGGGCGCGCTCTGCACATCGCCGGTGGATTGGGCATTGGACCAAGATTCACCCCGAAAGAAGTACACCTGAGCCGCTTGGGTGCCTTCCAAGACCTTCAACAGGCCGGGCGTTTCGCCCACGAGCAGTTGGCTTCGGGCCCAGGCCTGCTGCAACTCCGACACGCGCGTCACCTCGGGCCCAGCCCAGCGCCACCATGCCCCATCGCGCAGCGTCCAAGCCACCACCTGCAAGCCGTTGAGGGGGCCCTGCGACGCGCGGCGTGTGAGGCGCAGCGTGGCGCCATCAAAACGCAAGGTGGGCACCACCCGGGTTTCTTCCAGGGCCGCCAGATCCTGCTCCCACTGTGCCAGGGCAGTGTTCGCACGCAACGTGGCGTCGACGGCAGCCTGGCTGCCTTCTCGCGAACGGACCATGCCATCAATGCCCTGCCAAGTGACCCCCGCCATCACGGCCATGATCGTCAACGCCACGAGCACCTCCACCAGCGTGAAGCCTCGCCCCATGGATGGCCGGATGCCGCGCAAGCGCATCATCGCCCCACGATGGTCGACAAGGTCAACAAGGTCTGCCCCTGCGCGTTGCGGATCACCGCATCCACCCGTCGAAAATTAGGGTTGGGGGTGCCCTGAGTCCTCAACAGACCCGCATAGGATTGACCGAGTTGCTCACAGCTGAACTCGCTCTCTCCCACACCCGGGAACAGCTTGGCCAACCGCACGGCCGCCAATTGATTGTCGGCGCACCACTGGGCGGCACTGATTTCAGCCAGGCGTTGGGCATTGTCGGTGACCGCACCCGCAGCTCGCAAACCCGCCGCCAACGTGATGGCGACGATCGACAGCGCCACCAACACTTCGATGAGCGTGAAGCCTCGGGTCGGGTGTTTCATAGACCGTGCACCACCACAAAGGGCCCCAAGCCGTCTGTGCGTACCGCCAGCTGGCGCTCTCCCAACTTCAACACGATTTTTTGGGCACCGATCAAAGGCTCTGGGCCCAACAGCACCCCCCGCGCGCCCTCGATGTGCACACGCACCTCCGGGCTCATCCAGGTCTGAGGCAGGCGAATCGCATCGGGCAGGCCAATGAAGCGGAAGTCGGCCGCATCGGCCGACGTGGAGTCCGCAGAAGTTGCGACAGACGAGGGCTCATCCAGGGTCTCACGTGGCACCCATCGCACCGGCAAGCCGGAGGCCCGCGCCTCGGCCCGTGCCGATTCCAACAGAGCCGCCAAGCGTGCAGCCTCTTGCTCCAAGCGCGTGGAGGCCGAGTCCCGCAGCGAAAGACTGATGAGCGTGACGGCCACGCCGATGATGGCCACCACCACCATCAGCTCGATGAGCGTGAATCCGCGCTGGGGATGCAGCTGTGGGTACAGCCGACGGGGCCGATTATTGCCAGGAGCCGATGTCGGCATTGTGGCCCTCGCCACCACTTTGGCCGTCAGCGCCGAAGCTGAACACATCCACCTCCCCTTTCAAACCCGGGTTGAGGTACTGATAAGGCTTGCCCCAGGGGTCATTGGGCAGCTTGTCCACGTAGGACTTCCAATTGGGGGGAATCGGGCCCGCCGTGGGCTTTTGCGCCAAGGCCGCCAGGCCTTGCTCTGTGGTGGGGTACTGCTGATTGTCGAGCTTGTAGAGTTTGAGGGCTTGCATCAGGCGATTGACATCGGTGCGAGCGGCGGTGACCTTGGCGTCGCCCGCGCGCTCCAGCACATTGGGAGCAATCAGCGCGGCCAACACACCCAGAATCACCAAGACCACCATGATCTCAATCAAGGTGAACCCGCGCATGCGCGTTGACAGTCGGGGTTGCGGGCGAAGGGGTGGGAATGTCAGAGGACGAAAAATGGCCGAAATGGCCGAAATGGCCGAACGACAAGAATGGATCGGGCGGAGGATCTGCATCGCTGCATGATAATCCTCCCATGTGGTCTCGCGGTTTGTCATGGAGTGTTTGGGCTCTGGTGGGTGCCAGTGTTGTGTATTGGGGGCTGCAATTCTTTGCCCCCCATCAAAGCGTGCCCCTAGAAACCCAAGTCGCCGTGCCCAAATCCATTCAGCGCGGCGACTTGACTCGAATTTTCGGGCCCGATGAGGCGCCCATCTCCTCAGAGCAGGCCACACCCGCGCCCGACAAGCGATTCACTTTGGTGGGCGTGGTGGCCCCACGAGCTCGGGCCGGTTCCCAAGCGGCGCGTGAAGGCATTGCATTGATTTCCATCGACAGCAAGCCCGCCAAGGCCTATCGCGTGGGAGCGATCGTCGATGGGGACACCCTCGTGCAGGTGGTCAACGCCCGCAGCGTGGCCCTGGGGCCCAAAGGCGGAGCGGCCACGGTGTCGTTGGAAATCCCGCCCTTGCCGGTCGCTGCGTCAGCGTCTTTGGCCTCTGCGGCCCCAGCCTTCACACCCAATACCCCACACCCACCGCGGGGGTCTCGGGCTCAGAGCGAATAAGCGCCCACGCTGCCGGAGCTCTGTCAGTCTCGCCCCTCCTCCACCGCATGGCAGGCGATCTCGATGCCCTGCCAAGACCGCAACGCAGGACGCTCGGCCGCACACTGTGCCTGGGCCAGGGGACATCGGGGGTGAAATGCGCATCCGGTGGGTGGATTCAGCGGGTTGGGGACCTCCCCCTGCACTGGCGTGCGTGAACGTCCCGTCATGCCAATGTCCGGGATGGCATCCAGAAGCATGCGGGTGTAGGGGTGACGCGGGTGGGTGAAGAGTTGGTCCTTGGGCGCCAACTCCACCAGACGGCCCAAATACATCACACCCACTTGATCGCTCACATGGCGCACCACAGCCAGATTGTGCGAGATGAACAAGTAGGTGAGGCCCCGCTCACGTTGCAGATCTCTCATGAGGTTGAGCACCTGGGCCTGCACCGACACATCCAGGGCCGACGTGGGCTCATCACAGACCAGGAATTCAGGTTGAGTGGCCAAGGCCCGCGCAATGGAAATGCGCTGCCGCTGGCCGCCTGAAAATTGATGAGGAAAGCGCTGCGCGTCGGCCGCCGACAGGCCCACAGAGCTCAGCAACTCACCCACGCGCTCTTGCAGCTCGGCCTGCTGCGTCACCACACCGTGCTCACGCAGGGGCTCGGCCACCACGTCAAACACTTTCCAACGGGGGTTCAAACTGGCGTAGGGGTCTTGGAAAATCATCTGCATGCGACGGTGCACGGCTCTCAACGCGGCAGTGTCTTGCAGCCGATCGATGCGCTGTCCATCAAAGATCACCTGGCCTCGAGTCGGCGTGTGCAGTCCCATGAGCAGGCGTGCCACCGTGCTCTTGCCGCAGCCCGATTCGCCGACCAAGGCCAGGGTGTGGCCTCGGGGAATGCGCAAGGTGACGTCGTCCACCGCGTAAACCCATTGCCGCGGTTGGCCCTCGATGACACGATTGAGCCAGGGGGGGCTGACATCGAAAGTCTTGGACAAGTGGGTGACTTCGAGGAGCGGGGGTGGGAGCGTGGGGGAAGGCTTCGGCCCTTCGTGCCTCGCCATGACGTAGGAACGGTCCGCGCCAAGACCACCGACGTTGTCATCACGAGCCCCTTCCAAGGCGTCATTGCGAGGCCCAGAGGGCCGAAGCAATCCCTCCTCCCCCGCGCGCCAACAAGCCACGGTGGCACCCTCACCCTGCGTCATCAACTCAGGCCGCTCCCGTGTGCACTTCTGCACGGCGTACGCACACCGCGGATGAAAGGCACAACCGGAGGGAATGGCATTCAAGCGTGGCATGGCGCCATCGATCTGCAGCAGTCGTTCTCGATCCTCGTCCATGGCCGGGATGGAGCCCATCAAGCCTGCCGTGTAGGGGTGGACCGGCGCGTGGATGATCTGGTGCACCGGCCCAACCTCCACCAAGCGGCCTGCGTACATGACTGCCACGCGATCACAGGTCTCGGCGATGACCCCCATGTCGTGCGTGACCAGCATGACCGCTGCACCGTGCTCCTTGCACAACCGCTTGAGCAAGGCAATGATCTGCGCCTGAATGGACACGTCCAAGGCCGTGGTGGGTTCGTCGGCCACAATCAACCGCGGTTGCGCCGCCAAGGCCAACGCAATCACCACCCGCTGGCGCATGCCGCCTGAAAACTGGTGCGGGTAGTGGTCCATCCGCGCCTCAGCCGCGGGGATGCCCGTGTCTTGCAGCAGGGCGATCGCGCGTTCACGCGCTTCTTGGGCCGTGACGAGCAAGTGGGTCTGGATGGTTTCCACCAACTGCCGCCCCACGGTGTACAGGGGGTTCAAGGACGTGAGCGGGTCTTGAAAAATCGCGCCCATCTTGCGGCCCCGCAAACGCCGAATCTCCTCGTCAGGCAGGCCGTCGATGCGCTGGCCGTCGAGCCAGATTTCGCCGGATGCGATGCGACCCGGCGGCTCCAACAGCCCGATGATGGAGGTGCCGGTCAACGACTTGCCGGCCCCGGACTCGCCCACCACGCCCAGCACTTCGCCCGGCGCGATGGACAACGACACACCGTCCAAGGCGCGCAAGGTTCCCCGCCGCGTCGGAAACTCCACGCACAGGTCTTTCACTTCCAACAGAGGCGACGTCATCGGCGTGTTCCAGTGCTCACTGCAAACGGGGGTTGGTGGCGTCGCGCAGCCAATCGCCCAGCAAATTCACGCTCAGTGCGATCAGCACCAACATCAACCCGGGAAAGATGGTGATCCACCACTCGCCCGAAAACAAGAAGTCATTGCCCACCCGAATCAAGGTGCCCAGCGACGGCGACGTGGGTGGCACACCCACCCCCAAGAAGGACAAGGTCGCCTCCGCCAAAATCGCTTGCCCCACCTGGATGGTGGCCAGCACCAACACCGGCCCCATCACATTGGGCAGCACATGCTTGAGCATGATGCGCCAAGGCGCGACGCCAATCACCCGCGCAGCTTGCACATAATCTTTGTGACGCTCTACCAAGGTCGAGCCGCGCACCGTGCGCGCATAGTGCACCCACCCCGTGAGCGAGATGGCAAAAATGAGCACGCCAAAAGCCAGGGCTTCGTGCGCTTGCGGGAACACCGCATGGCCCACACCGTCAATCAGCAGCGCCACCAAGATGGCCGGGAACGACAACATCACGTCACACACGCGCATCACGAACGCGTCCACGCGCCCTCCCAAGAAGCCCGAAATGAGCCCCAAGCTCACCCCCACCACCAGCGACAGCGCCACCGACGCCAGCCCCACGAACAGCGAAATGCGCGCGCCATACATCACGGCAGACAACAAATCGCGGCCCTGATCATCGGTGCCCAGCAGATATTTGCCCCGACCTTCAGGCTCCCAGGCCGGTGGCAGGCGCGCATCCATCAGCTCCAACGTGGCCAGATCAAAGGGGTTGTGCGGAGCGATCCAAGGTGCCAAGCCTGCCGCCCCCACGCACAACACCGCGATACACAGGGCCACCATCGCCGTGGGCGAGGCCTTGAAGTTGTGCCAGAGGTCGCTGTCAAAAAAGCGGGCGTTCATGTGAATCGTGATCGAGCCGCATTCAATGGGAGGCGGCCGACTTCTCGATGCGCAACCGAGGGTCCACCATAAAATACAGCAAGTCCACCGCGAGATTGATCACCACGAAAATCAAGGCGATCAAACACAGGTAGGCGGCCATCACGGGGATGTCGGCAAACTGCACCGCTTGGATGAACAGCAGCCCCATACCCGGCCACTGAAACACCGTCTCGGTCACGATGGCAAATGCAATCAAGCCCCCCAATTGCAAACCCGTGATGGTGATCACAGGTACCAAGGTGTTCTTGAGCGCATGGCCGAAATACACGGCGCGGTTGTGCAGCCCTCGTGCGCGCGCGAACTTGATGTAGTCGGTGCGCAGCACCTCGAGCATCTCCGCACGCACCAGGCGCAAGATCAGCGTGAGCTGAAACACCGACAAGGTCACGGCCGGCAACACCAGATGGCGCCAACCATCCCCCGACAACAAACCCGTGGTCCACAGGCTGCCCTCCCACAAGGGCACCACCTCGCCCCGTCCATAACTGGGCAACCATTTCAGCACCACCGCAAACACCAAGATCAGCAAGATCCCGATCAAAAACGTCGGCAGCGACACCCCCAACAGGGACACCGTCATCACCACTTGCGAGCCCAACTTGCCTCGGCGCAACGCGGCATACACTCCCAGAGGTATGCCCACGCACAACGCCAGAACCGCCGCCAAAAGCGACAACTCCAAAGTCGCCGGGAACCGCTCCGCAATCAGCGATGACACCTTGCGCCCTTGGCGCAGGCTCAGGCCAAACTCACCCTGCACCGCGTTGCCGACGAATTTCGCAAACTGCCACACAAAGGGCTGATCCAGCCCCAAGTCATGGCGCAGCTGATCGCGTTGATCCTGCGTGGCATCTTGCCCCAGCATGCTGGCGACCGGGTCACCCACATACTGAAACAGCATGAAGGCCAAGAACCCCACCGTCATCATCACGATCACAGCCTGGGCCAGGCGACGCAACACAAAGGCAAACATGGCCGCGCATCATAGCTGCCAATGCGAGCGCAACAGGCGGGGGAAACGCTGTCATTGCGAGCGCCAAAGGCGCGCGGCAATCTCCTACCCGCCCATCACCGCCCTAGCTCGATCGCTCCGTACCAGGCCTGAGCCATCGACTGGGTGTTGTCTGCATCCGTCATGACGGCAATCCCCACCAGGCGGCCGGGCTCCTCACCAAAAGCCTTGCGGAAATCGTCGGCCAGGTGGCGTTGGTGATCGCGCCAAGACCGCAAGCCCGACGGGCCAGAATCCAACACGATCTTGCGTACTCGGTCAGAGCGCGGGTTGATGATCACGCTGCCCACCTCGGCGTGAGTGTCCCAGACATACATCAAGGTGGCATAAGGCGGCGCCTCCCCGGTGAGCAACTGCACCAGATCGAAAGCCGCCCGGGTGCGAGGGCTGAGGCGGTCGCGATCGCCTTCGAACGCGAACAGCACGCGGGCCACGGCGTCTTCGTGATCGGCATCGCCCACATGGGCCTTGGCCATCAATCGGTCGACCCACCAACTCAAGCGCACGCTACCCAGTTGCTCCGGGGGCACGTTGACGCGGCGCCGCCACATGCTGGCCGAGCTGTCTGCCGCCGCGTGGATGGCGCGCCGGCCTTCGTGGGTGGTGTGGCTGTAACGCGTGGCTTTCTTGCCCGGCAAGGACACCGCGTGCCACTCAGCCGTCGGTGGCCCCTCAATCGAAGCACACCCCGCCACCAGGCCCGCACATACCACCACACGGGCGGCGATCATCGCCAGCGATTTCCAGCCCATGGACACTAGCCACTCCTTATAAAAAAAGCCGCCCGAAGGCGGCTTTTTTAGAAAGCACCTGCCAGCGCCCCGAGGGGCGGCTGACTGTGAATCACGCGCTTGGATTAGAAGGCGTGACGCACACCGACGTTCATGCCGGTGGAGGTGGTGTTGAGGGAGCTCCCATCAGTGGACAGAACCTTGAAGGCCGCATTGCCGCTGTTGCTGATACGGCCATAGCCCACGTACACCATCGAGCGCTTGCTCAGGTTGTGCACGTAAGAGGTGCCGAACAGAGTGGCAGTACCGTCGGTGCGAGCCACGCCATTGACGGTGGCGGCAGCCAGACCGGATGCGTCAGACTTGCCATAGGCCAAGCGGAATTCGCCAGAGCCCACAGGGATGCCCGCGCTGATTTCGTACACCGACTGCTTGGCAGGAGCCCAGGTGTTGCGGTTGTAGAAGCTGTACAACTTGGCAGCACCGAAGTCATAGTTGGCCATCACGTTGAACACATTGAACGAGCCAGAGGTAAAGCCGGTCACGGTGTTCACGTCGGTGCGGCCAAAGGCCACAGCCACTTCCATCGGACCCGAGGCGTAGCCGATACGGGCGCTGCGATGAGCGTTACCCGTGAGCGTCGTCGAGGTGGTGGCCTTGTTCTCCATCGAGAAGCCGAAGTGGCCATACAAGCCGCCCAGACCCGAAGGCAGGAAGTAATAGATGGCGTTGTTAGAACGAGCGATGGTGGTCGCGCCAGAACCCAGCGAGGACACCAAATTCAGACCCTCGCCAATGCCGTTGGCACCGTTGACGTCACCGAACACGATGTTCCAGAACTGGGGGTTGTAGTCGCGGCCGGCGCGAATCTCGCCGAAGGGTCCCATCAAGCTGACAGTTGAGCGACGCTGGAAATTCAGACCACCACCGGTAGCCGCGCCTTCGCCGGACTGGTTGTTCATGGCACCCTCGAGCCAGAAACCGGCCGACATGCCGCCGCCCAGATCTTCCACGCCGCGGAAGCCCAGACGGTTGCTGCTGAGCTGGTTCGACTGCATCGACTTGGTTGAGGTCGAGCCGTTTTTGACTGAGTTCACACTCAGGTCGACGATACCGAACAGGGTCACGTTGGACTGGGCCGAAGCGGCGCCAGCGAAGGCAGCCAGCGTGCCCAGGGCGATCAGGGTTTTCTTCATTGCAATGAACTCCTTGGTTTCACAAGTAAATCCCGCTCGAGGCGGCACTCCCTCAACCCCCAACTGGGTTTGTAGGGAACAACCTCCGGTCGCGGAAGTTGGATCTATTGCACCAGACCCCGCCGCCGTTGGCAAAGCAAAGCCTCGCAAAAGAGGGGAAAACCGGGGGTTTTTGACTTGAGGTGTTGTGGGCTTGCAACGCAGGAGAGATGGCCGCGCCCCTCGCGGGGCTCGCCATGACGGCGGTGCGTCACTGCGAGGCCCACCGGGCCGAGGTAGCCTGCCGGCCCCGAGCGGGTGATTCGTCACTGCGAGGCCCGCAGGGCCGAAGCAGCCTCCAAACCCCTGGCACTTCCACCACTTCTTTGATCCAACCCCGCCTCCCCCCGAGCGGAACGGCTATTCTCGACCCATGGCCACCCTTCAATCCCCCATTGACCGCTTGTTGACCAGCCTGGGTCACGCCCTGATCACCGTCTCGGGCCGCCCCCATGCCGGCCGCCCCTGCCCGCAGGCCCAGCTGGAATCGGGGGCCCCCGCCGGGGCCGCGTCACCCCCCCTGTCAGCGACCGATTTGAGCGATGAAGAGAAAAAACTGGCCGGCGCCCTGATGCGCGTGAACCACGTGGGCGAGGTCTGTGCCCAGGCGCTCTACCAAGCCCAGGCCCTGACCGCCCGGTCAGAGTCGTTGCGCCTGCAAATGGAGGCAGCCGCCCAAGAAGAAAATGACCACCTGGCCTGGACGCTGCAGCGCCTGGACCAACTGGGCGATCGCCCCAGCCTGCTCAACCCTCTGTGGTACGCCGGCGCCTTCGCCATTGGTCTGGTGGCCGGGCGCCTGGGCGATGCGCAAAGCCTGGGGTTTGTGGTGGAAACCGAACGTCAGGTGGAAGCGCATCTGGCCAGCCACCTGGACCGCCTTCCCGCCCACGACGGGGCCTCACGCGCCATCGTGGCGCAAATGAAGATCGATGAGGCTCGACACGCCGACAACGCCCTGGCGGCCGGCGCCGCACGCATGCCTGAGCCGGTGAAATGGTTGATGAAGGCCGCCGCCAAGGTCATGACGACCACGGCGCACCGGATTTGACTGACCGATTACCGCAAAAACAGCCGGTAGACCGGGTTGGCCGTCTCCTCGGCATAAGGGTGCCCCAAGGCTTTGAGCGCCCGGTCCAGCGCCGCGTGATCCGAGGCGGGCACCTGCAACCCCACCAGGATGCGACCGTAGTCGGCACCCTGATTGCGGTAATGGAACAAGCTGATGTTCCAGGCCGGGTGCAACGATGACAAGAAACGCATGAGCGCGCCGGGCCGCTCGGGGAACTGAAACCGGAACAAGCGCTCATCGCGAGCCAGCTCCGAGCGCCCCCCCACCATGTGGCGCACATGCTCTTTGGCCATGTCGTCGTCGGTGAGGTTGACCGTGGGAAAACCGTGCTTTTCGAACGAGCGCGCGATGCGGTCGGCCTCGTCACGCCGCGCAATGGACAAGCCCACAAACACATGGGCCAGCTTGTCGTCAGAGATGCGGTAGTTGAACTCGGTGACCTGCCGCGTGCCCGAGCTGCCGATGAGTTCACAAAAACGTCTGAACGAGCCGCGCTCTTCGGGAATGGTGACGGCAAACAGGGCCTCGCGATGCTCGCCAAACTCGGCCCGCTCGGCCACAAAGCGCAAGCGATCGAAATTCATGTTGGCGCCACAGGTGATGGCCGCCAGGGTCTGCCCTTTGAGCTTGTGCTGCGCCACATATTGCTTGATGGCAGCCACGCCCATGGCCCCTGCGGGCTCGATCACGCTGCGGGTGTCTTGGAACACGTCTTTGATGGCCGCGCAGACTTCGTCGGTGGTCACCACCACATAATCGTCGACCACCTCTTGGGCCAGCCGGAATGTCTCTTTGCCCACCTGTTTGACGGCCGTGCCATCGGAAAACAGACCCACATCGGACAGGGTCACGCGCTTGCCCTCGCGCACGCTGCGCAGCATGGCATCGGAGTCGGCCATCTGCACGCCGATGATTTGGATGTCGGGCCGCACGGCCTTGATGTAGGCCCCCACGCCCGAGATCAGCCCGCCGCCCCCGATGGCCACAAAAATGGCGTGCAACGGGCCTTGGTGCTGGCGCAAGATCTCCATGCCAATCGTGCCTTGACCGGCGATGACGTCGGGGTCATCAAAGGGGTGCACAAAGGTCAGACCTTTTTCCTCTTGCAAGGCCAAGGCGTGCTGGTAGGCATCCGTGTAGCTCTCTCCCGCGAGCGCGACTTCACCGCCCAAGGCATGCACCGCGTCGACCTTGACCCGAGGCGTGGTGACGGGCATCACCACCACGGCCTTGCAGCCCATGCGGCGCGCCGACAGGGCCACGCCTTGCGCGTGGTTGCCCGCCGAGGCACAGATGACCCCCCGCGACAAGGCCTCAGCGCTCAGATGGGCCATTTTGTTGTAGGCGCCCCGCAGCTTGAAGCTGAACACGGCTTGCGTGTCCTCGCGCTTGAGCAGCACTTGGTTGCCCAGGCGTCGAGACAGCACTTTGGCCGGCTCCAAGGGCGTTTCCACGGCCACGTCGTACACGCGAGCAGTGAGAATTTTTTGTAAATAGCGCGTGGCCGCGCGCGCTTGGGGCGAAGTGGAAGGCATGACCGCTGAATTGTCCCCGAAAAAAAGAGCCCGGAACCTGCAAGGCTCCGGGCTCAATCCACCCTTTTTGAAGGTGGAGGAGACAACCGATTCAATGAACAAT
>CAZCJB010000051.1:0-17701 GCA_964498795.1 uncultured Rubrivivax sp.
CCGACGGTGCGGCCACCCTCGCGGATGGCAAAGCGCAGGCCCTCTTCCATGGCAATCGGGGCAATGAGCTTGACCGTGATGGCCACATCATCGCCCGGCATCACCATCTCCTTGCCCTCGGGCAACTCCACCGCACCCGTCACATCCGTCGTGCGGAAGTAAAACTGCGGCCGGTAGTTGTTGAAGAACGGCGTGTGCCGCCCGCCCTCTTCCTTGCTCAGCACATAAACCTGCGCCGTAAAGTGCGTGTGCGGCTTGATCGAGCCCGGCTTGCACAGCACCTGACCACGCTCAACATCCTCACGCTTGGTGCCACGCAGCAAAATGCCCACGTTGTCACCCGCCTGCCCCTGGTCCAGCAGCTTCCTGAACATCTCCACGCCCGTGCACGTGGTCTTTTGCGTGGCACGAATGCCCACAATCTCAATTTCCTCGCCCACCTTGACCACACCGCGCTCCACGCGCCCCGTGACCACCGTGCCACGACCCGAAATCGAGAACACATCCTCCACAGGCATCAAAAACGAGCCATCAATCGCACGCTCAGGCGTGGGAATGTAGCTGTCCAGCGCCTCAGCCAACTTCATGATCGCGCCTTCGCCCAAATCCCCCTTGTCGCCTTCCATGGCCAGCTTGGCGCTGCCCTTGACGATGGGCGTGTCATCGCCCGGGAAATCGTACTTGCTCAGCAGCTCGCGAACCTCCATCTCCACCAGCTCCAGCAGCTCCGCATCATCGACCATGTCGCACTTGTTCATGAACACAATGATGTAGGGCACACCCACCTGGCGGGCCAGCAAAATGTGCTCGCGCGTCTGCGGCATCGGGCCGTCAGCCGCACTCACCACCAAAATCGCGCCGTCCATCTGCGCCGCGCCCGTGATCATGTTCTTCACATAATCAGCGTGCCCCGGGCAGTCCACGTGCGCATAGTGACGGTTGGCCGTCTCGTACTCCACGTGCGCCGTGTTGATCGTGATCCCGCGGGCCTTCTCCTCAGGCGCCGCATCAATCTGGTCGTAGGCCTTGGCCTCGCCCCCAAACTTCGTCGACAACACCGTCGTGATCGCCGCCGTCAGCGTCGTCTTGCCATGATCCACGTGACCAATCGTGCCCACGTTCACGTGCGGCTTGGTACGCTCAAACTTGCCCTTTGCCATTGCTTGTTCTCCTCGAAAAAAGAGCGATGCCGGTGACAGGTTTAAGGTCTCCAGCGAGGTGCTGATTCGTGAGCCACCGGCAGCTCACGGCCCCCGCTCGAAGACCGACTTGAAAAACGTTTACTTGGCGCGCGCGGTGATGATGGCATCCGCCACGTTCTTGGGCGCTTCCGAGTAATGCTTGAACTCCATGGTGTAGGTTGCACGGCCTTGCGACATCGAGCGCAGCGTGGTCGAGTACCCGAACATTTCGGACAGCGGGACTTCGGCCTTGATGATCTTGCCGCCACCGGGCATGTCATCCATGCCTTGGACCATGCCACGGCGAGACGACAAATCCCCCATGACCGAACCGGCGTAATCCTCAGGGGTTTCCACCTCAACCGCCATCATGGGCTCGAGGATGACCGGTGTGGCCTTGCGGCATGCATCCTTGAAGCCGATGGAGGCCGCCATCTTGAAGGCGTTTTCGTTGGAGTCCACCTCGTGGTACGAACCGAAAGTCAGCGTGACCTTCACATCCACCACCGGGTAGCCGGCGAGCACGCCATTGGGCAGCGTGTCTTCAATGCCTTTTTGCACTGCAGGAATGAACTCCCGGGGCACCACGCCGCCTTTGATGGCGTCCACGAACTCAAAACCCTTGCCGGGCTCTTGAGGCTCGACCTTGAGCACGACGTGACCGTATTGACCCTTACCACCGGACTGACGCACAAACTTGCCTTCGACGTCGGCCACAGACTTGCGAATGGTCTCGCGGTAGGCCACTTGGGGCTTGCCCACATTGGCCTCGACGCCAAACTCGCGCTTCATGCGATCGACAATGATTTCGAGGTGCAACTCACCCATGCCCGAGATGATGGTCTGGCCGGACTCTTCGTCGGTGCGCAGACGGAACGAAGGGTCTTCGGCCGCCAAACGGCCCAAGGCCACACCCATCTTTTCCTGGTCGGCTTTGGTCTTGGGTTCCACGGCCTGGCTGATCACGGGCTCGGGGAAGATCATCTTCTCGAGCGTGACCACAGAATCAGGGTCGCACAAGGTTTCACCGGTGGTGACGTCCTTGAGACCCACACATGCCGCAATATCGCCCGCCAGAATTTCCTTGATCTCTTCGCGCTGGTTGGCGTGCATCTGCAAGATACGACCAATGCGCTCTTTCTTGCCCCGGATGGGGTTGTAGACCGTATCGCCGCTCTTGAGCACGCCTGAGTACACGCGCACGAAGGTCAGCTGACCCACGTACGGGTCGGTCATGAGCTTGAAGGCCAAAGCGGCGAACTTCTCGTTGTCGTCGGCCTTGCGAGCGACGGGTTGCTCGTCTTCGTCCGTGCCCGAGACTGGTGGAATGTCCACCGGCGAAGGCAAGAACTCAATAACGGCATCGAGCATACGCTGCACGCCCTTGTTTTTGAAGGCGGTACCGCACAGCATGGGCTGAATCTCGGTGGCGATGGTGCGCGCGCGCAGGCCCTGCTTGATCTCTTCCTCGGTCAACTCGCCCGATTCGAGATACTTGTTCATGAGCTCTTCGTTGGCCTCGGCTGCGGCTTCGATCATCTGTTCGCGCCACTTTTGGCAATCGGCTTCCAACTCGGCCGGAATGGGGCTGTAGTCGAACTTCATGCCTTGGCTGGCGTCATCCCAAATGATGGCCTTCATCTTGAAGAGATCCACCACACCCTTGAAGTTTTCTTCGGCGCCGATCGGCACGACGATGGGTACGGGGTTGGCCTTGAGGCGGGTCTTCATTTGGTCATAGACCTTGAAGAAGTTGGCACCCGTGCGGTCCATCTTGTTCACAAAGGCCAAGCGAGGCACTTTGTATTTGTTGGCCTGACGCCAAACCGTTTCCGATTGCGGCTGCACACCACCCACCGCGCAGTACACCATGCAAGCGCCGTCGAGCACACGCATGGAGCGCTCCACCTCGATGGTGAAGTCCACGTGCCCCGGGGTGTCGATGATGTTGAAGCGGTGCTCGGGATAGGTCAGGTCCATGCCCTTCCAGAAGCAGGTGGTAGCCGCCGAGGTGATGGTGATGCCGCGCTCTTGTTCCTGCTCCATCCAGTCCATGGTGGCCGCACCGTCATGCACTTCGCCAATCTTGTGGTTGACGCCGGTGTAGTACAGGATGCGTTCCGTGGTGGTGGTCTTGCCGGCGTCAATGTGCGCCGAGATACCGATGTTTCGATAGCGCTCGATGGGGGTCTTGCGGGCCATACAAATTCTCCAAATACAGAGGTGTCGCCTCAGGCGGCCTTGGGCGCGCCCGGGCCAGCAGATGCGGGGGTCAGAAGCGGAAGTGCGAGAAGGCCTTGTTGGCCTCGGCCATGCGGTGCACTTCGTCGCGCTTCTTCATCGCGCCGCCGCGGCCCTCGGCCGCTTCGAGCAGTTCGTTGGCCAGGCGCGCAGCCATAGATTTTTCGCCGCGTTTACGGGCCGACTCCTTGAGCCAGCGCATGGCCAGAGCCTGACGGCGCACCGGACGGACTTCCACCGGCACCTGGTAGTTCGCACCGCCCACGCGACGGGACTTGACCTCGACCATCGGCTTGACGTTGTTCAGGGCGATCATGAAGATCTCCAGAGGGTCCTTGCCTACCTTCTTTTCCACCTGCTCCAACGCACCATAAATGATGCGCTCGGCCACGGCCTTCTTGCCGGATTCCATGACCACGTTCATGAACTTGGACAGATCGACGGAACCGAACTTGGGATCGGGGAGGATTTCACGTTTGGGGACTTCGCGACGACGAGGCATGATGACTTCCTTCTAAAAAACTTCAGTGGGTCACTCGATGAAGAGGTGGACCTCGAAGGGGTCATAAAGACCCCCACTTACTCGGGGCACTCGGATGGGAGCACTCCGTACGAAACGCTGAACTGGGTTCAGCGTGCAGGGCGCAAGGGCGTCATCGCTCGGGATGGCCGCCCCAACCGCCACGAACACGGTGGGCGTGAGCGGTGGGGCTCAGGCCTTCTTGGGGCGCTTGGCGCCGTACTTGGAACGCGCTTGTTTGCGGTCCTTGACGCCTTGCAAATCGAGTGAGCCACGCACGATGTGATAGCGCACACCCGGGAGGTCTTTGACACGGCCGCCGCGCACCAGCACCACGCTGTGCTCTTGCAGGTTGTGCCCTTCGCCTCCGATGTAGGAGATGACTTCTTGTTGATTGGTCAGGCGCACCTTGGCCACCTTACGAAGCGCAGAGTTCGGCTTCTTGGGGGTGGTGGTGTACACGCGGGTGCACACGCCACGACGCTGGGGATTGCCCTGAAGCGCCGGCGACTTGGATTTGATGGTTTCGGTCTCGCGGCCTTGGCGCACGAGCTGATTGATGGTGGGCATGTTTTGCAGTTCCCGTCTGGATTCGGATGCGATTCGGTAGGCATTGATCGGGCCCAAAGCCGAGCGCTCCAGCGGGAGTGGGGCTTGCCCTCACCGTGTCCAAAATCTGGAACCGGCCTCGACCTGCGCCGAGATGGGTGAGCCGCTCAGCAAAGAGCGCGGCGGATTTCGCCGAAAAGCCGACTAGTATAGCCGGATGGATGACTTCTCGCAAGGTCTGCCGAATACGCCACCAGGTGGATGGGCCGTGGTGCTGGACACGCAGGTGGTCTTGGATTGGCTGTGGTTTGAAGACCCAAGAATTCAACCGGTGGCCCAGGCCGTGAGGGCCCGCCACCTGCGCTGGTTGGCCACCCCGCCCATGCGGACCGAGTTGGAGGAGGTACTGGATCGATTTCAAACCAAAAAATCTACTCAAACCCGAGAGCAAGTGCTCACATTGATGGATGAGCATGTGCGCTGGATCCATGAACCTATCCCCCCTTGGCCGCATCGCTGCACAGATCCCGACGACCAAATGTTCCTGGATCTGGCGATACACGGTCAGGCTCGTTGGCTCTTGAGTCGGGACAAGGCGGTGCTGAAGCTGAAGTCGCACGCTCGCGCGCGAGGTTGCGAGATCACGACACCGCAGTGTTGGGGCGAGGAGATGGCTTCGGGCCTGCGGCCCTCGCCATGACGGGAGGAGCGGTGCGGCGCTGGCCATGACGGGAGCGGGGGTGCGGCGCTGGCCATGACGGGAGCGGGGGTGTAGCCTTCGCCATGACATCAAAAAGACAAAGGCGGCCCTAGGGCCGCCTTTGAGGCGCGGTCGCGACGCTGAAGGCTTCAGGGGTTGGCGTCGCCCCCGGCTGCCGCAGCCGCTTCATCGACACTGGCCAACTGCGCTGCCGCCAACTCCTCGGCCTCTTGCAACGCAATCGCGCGGCGCTCGCTTTCGTCCAGCGCCTCCTTGGCCTTGCGGGCGTCGTGGAAAGCCATGCCAGTGCCTGCAGGGATGAGGCGCCCAACAATGACGTTTTCCTTGAGACCGCGCAATTCGTCGCGCTTGCCCATGATGGCCGCCTCGGTGAGCACCCGGGTGGTTTCCTGGAAGGACGCCGCCGAGATGAACGAGTCGGTGGACAAGCTGGCCTTGGTGATGCCCAACAGCACATCGGAGTGCGTGGCAATGGTCTTGCCTTGCGCGCGCAATTGGTCGTTGGTCTCGAGCAGTTCGCTGCGCTCGACCTGTTCGCCGGCGATGTAGCTGCTCTCGCCCGGATCGACGATCTGCACGCGACGCAGCATCTGACGCACGATGACCTCGATGTGCTTGTCGTTGATCTTCACACCTTGCAGGCGGTAGACGTCTTGCACCTCGTCAACGATGTAGCGAGACAGCTCCTCGATGCCCAGCAGACGCAAGATGTCTTGCGGGTCGGCAGCACCGTCCACGATGAGCTCGCCGCGGTTGACCACCTGGCCTTCGTGCACCAGGATGTTCTTCTCCTTGGGGACCAACTCTTCGTAGACCTTGCCGTCCGGATCGGTGATCTGCAGGCGCACCTTGCCCTTGGTCTCCTTGCCGAAGGAAATGGTGCCGGTGATTTCGGCCAACGTGCCCTTGTCCTTGGGGCTACGGGCTTCAAACAACTCGGCCACACGGGGCAGACCGCCGGTGATGTCACGGGTCTTTTGGCCTTCGACCGGGATGCGGGCGAGCACTTCACCCGGTGCCAGGTCTTGACCGTCCCGCACCTGGATGAGCGAGCCCACCGGGAAGCCGATGGTCACCGAGTGATCCGTGCCGGGAATCTTGACCTCTTGGCCGGAGGCATCGAGCAGCTTCACCTGCGGACGAACCACCTTGGTGGACCCGCGGCGCTTGGGATCGATGACCACCAAGGTGGACAAGCCCGTGACTTCGTCGACCTGCTTGGCCACCGTCACGCCTTCTTCCACGTTTTCGAACCGGGCCTTGCCGGCGAACTCCGTGATGATGGGTCGGGTCAGCGGATCCCAGTTGGCCAGTACCGTGCCGGCCCTGATTTGCTGGTCGGCCTTGACATTGAGGGTCGCGCCATAAGGGACCTTGTGACGCTCACGCTCACGACCGTGCGGATCCAGAATGATGATTTCGCCAGAACGGGAAATCACGACCAGATCGCCCTTGCCGTTGGTGACGTAGCGCATCGTGGCATTGAAGCCGACAATACCGTCGCTCTTGGCGTCCACGCTGGAGGCCACCGCCGCACGCGAAGCCGCGCCACCAATATGGAAGGTGCGCATGGTCAGCTGGGTACCCGGCTCGCCAATGGATTGCGCCGCGATCACACCCACGGCTTCTCCAGTGTTGACCAGACCACCGCGGCCAAGATCGCGGCCGTAGCACTTGGAGCACAGGCCGAAGCGCGTGTCGCAAGTCAGCGGAGTACGGACTTTGATCTCGTCCACGCCAGCGGCCTCAAGCGTGTCGAGCACGTCTTCGTCAAGCATCTCACCGGCTTGCAGCAAAGTCTCTTGCGTCTCTGGGTGCACGACTTCGATGGCTGCCATACGCCCGAGCACGCGGTCGCGAAGCGATTCGATGACTTCACCGCCCTCCACCAAGGCGCGCATGGCGATACCGTTTTCGGTTCCGCAATCGTCCTCGATCACTACCAGGTCTTGCGTCACATCGACCAGGCGGCGGGTCAGGTAGCCGGAGTTGGCTGTCTTCAACGCCGTGTCGGCCAGACCCTTGCGAGCGCCGTGCGTGGAGATGAAGTACTGCAACACGTTCAGGCCTTCACGGAAGTTGGCCGTGATGGGCGTCTCGATGATGGAGCCGTCAGGCTTGGCCATCAATCCGCGCATGCCGGCCAACTGGCGAATCTGTGCTGCTGAACCACGAGCGCCAGAGTCGGCCATCATGTAGATGGAGTTGAACGACTCTTGGTCCACTTCCTTGCCATGGCGGTCACGGACCTTTTGCTTGGACAGTTGGGCCATCATGACCTTGCCGACCTCGTCACCCGTCTTGCCCCAGATGTCGACCACCTTGTTGTAGCGCTCACCAGACGTCACCAGGCCCGAGACGTACTGCTGCTCGATCTCCTTGACCTCCTTCTCGGCACGCTCGATGAGGCCATGCTTTTCGTTGGGCACGAGCATGTCGTCAATGGCGATGGAGATGCCAGCACGGGTGGCCAGGCGGAAACCCGATTGCAGTAACTTGTCGGCGAACACCACCGTCTCTTTGAGACCGCACTTGCGGAACGACGTGTTGATGAGGCGGGAGATTTCCTTCTTCTTCAGGGCCTTGTTGATGTTGGAGAAGGGCAGACCCTTGGGCAGTATCTCCGACAACAGGGCACGGCCCACGGTGGTCTCCACGAGCTTCATCTCGGGCACGAACTCGCCCGTGTCCTTGCTGCGGCTGTATTCGACCAGACGCACCGACACCTTGGCCGTCAGATCAACCTCGCGGTTGTCGAGCGCACGCTGCACCTCGGCCACGTCGGAGAAGATCATGCCTTCGCCCTTGGCATTGATGCGATCGCGGGTGGCGTAGTACAGGCCCAACACCACGTCCTGACTGGGCACGATGGACGGCTCGCCTGAAGCGGGGAAGAGCACGTTGTTGGACGCCAGCATCAGCGTGCGGGCTTCCATTTGCGCCTCAATAGACAGCGGCACGTGCACGGCCATCTGGTCACCGTCGAAGTCGGCGTTGAAGGCCGAACACACGAGCGGATGCAACTGAATGGCCTTGCCCTCAATCAGCACCGGCTCGAAAGCCTGAATGCCCAGACGGTGCAAGGTCGGCGCACGGTTGAGCAGCACCGGATGCTCGCGGATCACCTCTTCCAAGATGTCCCATACCACGGGCGTGCCGGCCTCAACCTCTTTCTTGGCAGCCTTGATGGTGTTGGCGATGCCCATCGCTTCCAAGCGAGAGAAGATGAAGGGCTTGAACAGCTCGAGAGCCATCAACTTGGGCAGACCACACTGATGCAGCTTGAGTGTGGGGCCCACGGTGATGACCGAGCGGCCTGAGTAGTCGACGCGCTTGCCCAGCAGGTTTTGACGGAAGCGTCCGCCCTTGCCCTTGATCATGTCGGCCAAGGACTTGAGCGCACGCTTGTTGGCGCCGGTCATGGCCTTGCCGCGACGACCGTTGTCGAGCAACGAGTCCACGGCTTCTTGCAGCATGCGCTTCTCGTTGCGAACGATGATCTCGGGCGCCTTGAGCTCGAGCAATCGGGCCAGACGGTTGTTGCGGTTGATGACGCGTCGGTACAGATCGTTGAGGTCCGACGTGGCAAACCGGCCCCCATCGAGCGGCACCAGCGGACGCAGATCGGGCGGCAGCACCGGCAGCACGTCCATCACCATCCACTGCGGCTTGATGCCAGACTTCTTGAACGCTTCCATCACCTTCAGGCGCTTGGCGTTCTTCTTGATCTTGAGCTCAGAGCCCGTCATGTCGTTGCGGATCTTGTCGATCTCGACGTCGAGGTCCATCTCTTCGAGCAAGCGCTTGATGCCCTCCGCGCCCATCAGGGCTTGGAATTCATCACCGTACTCTTTTTGCTTGGCCTCGAAGTCGTCCTCGGTCATGATCGAGAACTTCTTGAGCGGTGTCATGCCGGGATCGACGACCACATAAGCTTCAAAGTACAGCACGCGCTCGATGTCGCGCAGCGTCATGTCGAGTACCAGGCCCAGACGCGACGGCAAGCTCTTGAGGAACCAGATGTGGGCGCAAGGAGCCGCCAGGTCGATATGCCCCATACGCTCGCGACGCACCTTGGTCTGGGTGACCTCGACGCCGCACTTTTCGCAGATCACACCACGGTGCTTGAGCCGCTTGTACTTGCCGCACAGGCATTCGTAGTCCTTGATCGGGCCAAAGATCTTGGCGCAAAACAAGCCATCGCGCTCCGGCTTGAAAGTCCGGTAGTTGATGGTTTCGGGCTTCTTCACCTCACCGAATGACCACGAGCGGATCTTCTCGGGCGATGCGAGCCCGATCTTGATCGCGTCGAAATGTTCATCGGGGGTGAACTGCTTGAAAAGGTCCAATAAGCCTTTCATGCGTCTCTCCTTAGTTGCGCTCGAGCTCGATATCGATACCGAGCGAACGAATTTCCTTGACCAACACGTTGAACGACTCGGGCATGCCTGCATCGATCGAGTGCTCGCCCTTGACGATGTTCTCGTACACCTTGGTGCGACCGTTCACGTCGTCTGACTTCACGGTGAGCATTTCCTGCAGCACGTAAGACGCACCGTAGGCTTCCAAGGCCCAGACCTCCATCTCGCCGAAGCGCTGGCCACCGAACTGCGCCTTGCCGCCCAGCGGTTGCTGTGTGACGAGGCTGTATGGGCCTGTGGAGCGAGCGTGCATCTTGTCATCCACCAAGTGGTGCAGCTTGAGCACGTGCATGTAGCCGATGGTGACCGGACGCTCAAACGCGTCGCCCGTGCGTCCGTCGTGGAGCGTGGCCTGGGTTCTCGTGGCCGTGAGCCCGCGTCGTTCAGCGACGTCGTCGGGATAGGCCAGCTTGAGCATGGCACGGATCTCTTCTTCGGAGGCGCCGTCAAAGACTGGGGTCGCAAACGGCACACCTCGAGACAAGTTGTCGGCCATCTCCAGCACCTGCGCGTCGGACAGTTTGTCGAGCGCTTCGGACTTGCCGCCGGACTTGTTGTAGAGATCATCAAGGAACTTGCGGATCTCGGCCACGCGCGACTGCGCTTGCAGCATGTCACCGATGCGTTGCCCAATGCCCTTAGCAGCCCATCCCAGGTGAACTTCGAGCACCTGCCCGACGTTCATGCGCGAAGGTACCCCCAGCGGGTTGAGCACGATGTCCATCGGCGTGCCATCGGCCATGTAGGGCATGTCTTCGACCGGGACGATCTTGGAGACCACACCCTTGTTGCCGTGACGGCCGGCCATCTTGTCGCCAGGCTGCAGGCGGCGCTTGACGGCCAAATAGACCTTGACCATCTTGAGCACGCCCGCAGGCAGCTCATCGCCTTGCGTGAGCTTCTTGCGCTTTTCTTCGAAGGCGAGGTCGAAGCTGTGGCGGGTTTGGTCCAGGGAGTTCTTGATGGACTCGAGCTGGTTGGCCACATCCTCATCCGCGGGACGGATGTCGAAGCGATGGTGCTTCTCCACCGATGCCAAGTAAGCCGCGTCGATGACGGTGCCCTTGGCGATCTTTTGCGGACCCCCATTGGCCACCTTGCCCACCAACAGCTTCTCAATGCGGTCGAACGCGTCGGCCTCAACGATGCGCAGCTGGTCGTTGAGGTCCAGGCGGAACCGCTTGAGCTCATCGTCGATGATCTGCTGCGCACGCTTGTCACGCTGAATGCCTTCGCGGGTGAACACCTGCACATCGATGACCGTGCCGTTGGTGCCTTGCTCCACGCGCAAGGACGTGTCCTTGACGTCAGAGGCCTTCTCACCAAAGATGGCTCGCAACAGCTTTTCTTCGGGCGTCAAGGTGGTTTCACCTTTGGGGGTGACCTTGCCCACCAGCACATCGCCGGGGTTGACTTCCGCGCCGATATAGACGATGCCCGACTCGTCCAGGCGAGCGAGTTGCTGCTCGGACAGGTTGGGGATGTCGCGCGTGATTTCTTCGGCGCCCAGCTTGGTGTCTCGGGCCATGACCACCAACTCCTCGATGTGAATCGAGGTGTAGCGATCGTCGCCGACCACGCGTTCGCTGATGAGGATGGAGTCCTCGAAGTTGTAGCCGTTCCAGGGCATGAAAGCGACCAGCATGTTTTGACCCAGGGCCAACTCACCGAGGTCGGTGCTGGCGCCATCGGCCACCACATCTCCCGAGGTCACCTTGTCGCCGCGCTTGACGATGGGACGCTGGTGGATGTTGGTATTTTGGTTGCTGCGCTGGTACTTGATGAGGTTGTAGATGTCCACACCCACCTCACCGGCCACGGTCTCCGCGTCATTGACGCGAATCACGATCCGGTTGGTGTCGACATAGTCCACCACGCCGCCGCGCCGGGCGGTCACCACCGTGCCCGAGTCAACAGCCGCGACACGCTCCACCCCGGTACCCACAAAGGCCTTCTCGGGACGCAGCGTTGGCACTGCCTGGCGTTGCATGTTGGCACCCATCAAGGCGCGGTTCGCATCATCGTGCTCCAGGAAAGGCACGAGGGAGGCAGCCACCGACACAATCTGCGTCGGTGCGACGTCCATGTACTGCACCCGCTCAGGCGACAGCAGCACGGATTCGCCATTCTCACGGGCACTGACGAGTTCGTCGATGAGGCGGCCGTTGAGATCGAGCGACGCGTTGGCCTGCGCGATGACATACTTGCCTTCTTCAATGGCGGACAGATAGTCGATCTGATTGGTGACCTTGCTGTCCATCACACGACGGTAGGGCGTCTCGAGGAAGCCGTACTCGTTGAGGCGGGCATACAAGGCCAGCGAATTGATCAGGCCGATGTTCGGACCTTCAGGCGTTTCGATCGGGCACACGCGACCGTAGTGGGTCGGATGCACGTCACGGACTTCGAAGCCTGCACGCTCGCGGGTCAGACCACCTGGGCCGAGGGCCGAGACGCGACGCTTGTGCGTGATCTCAGACAACGGATTGGTCTGGTCCATGAACTGGCTGAGTTGGCTCGCGCCGAAGAACTCCTTGAGTGCCGCTGAGATCGGCTTGGAGTTGATCAGGTCGTGCGGCATCAAGGCTTCAGTTTCAGCCTGACCTAGACGCTCCTTGACGGCCTTTTCAATACGGGCCAGACCCGAGCGGTACTGGTTCTCGGCCAATTCGCCGACGCAACGCACGCGACGGTTGCCGAGGTGATCAATGTCATCGACTTCGCCATTGCCGTTGCGCAGGTCCACCAAGATCTTGACCACATCGAGCAGATCTTCGTTGGTCAAGGTCATGGGGCCCTCGGGGCTCTCGCGACCCACGCGGGCGTTAAATTTCATGCGCCCGACCCGGGACAGGTCATAAGTGTCCGGGTTGTAGAACAGGCGGTTGAACAGGGCCTCGACCGCGTCTTCGGTGGGCGGCTCGCCAGGGCGCATCATGCGATAGATGGCCACCCGCGCTGCGAGCTGATCGGCCGTCTCATCAGCCGCCAAAGTCTGGCTGATGTAAGCCCCTTGATTGAGCTCGTTGGTGTAGATGCAAGGCAGCTCTTTGATGCCCGCTGCACGCAACTTCTTGAGCAGCGCCTCGGTGAGCTCATCGTTGGCCTTGGCCACGATTTCACCCGTCTCCGGGTCCACCATATTGCGCGCCACCACCCGACCGACAAGGAAGTCCTCCGGCACCGACACATACTGAGTGCCGGTCTGTTCGAGTTGGCGCAGATGCCGCACCGTGATGCGCTTGTCTTTCTCGACGATGACATTGCCGCTCTTGTCGGTGATGTCAAAGCGAGCGACTTCACCGCGCAAACGATCGGGCACAAACTCCATCTGAGCGCCCACATCCATCAGATGGAAGTTGTCGTTGACAAAGAAGTGCGACAGGATGGATTCAGGCTTCAGACCAATGGCCTTGAGCAGAATCGTGACGGGCATCTTGCGGCGACGGTCCACGCGGAAATACAAGATGTCCTTGGGGTCGAACTCGAAGTCGAGCCAAGAGCCGCGGTAGGGGATGACGCGTGCTGAGAACAGCAGCTTGCCCGAGCTGTGGGTTTTGCCCTTGTCGTGCTCGAAGAAGACGCCGGGTGAGCGGTGCAGCTGGCTGACGATGACCCGCTCGGTGCCATTCACGACAAAGGAGCCGTAGTCGGTCATGAGCGGCACTTCGCCCATGTAGACCTCTTGCTCTTTGATCTCTTTGACGACCTTTTGCGGATGGGATTCGCGGTCGTAGATGATCATCTGCAGCTTGGCGCGCACGGCCGATGCAAAAGTCAGCCCGCGCTGCTGGCACTCGCGCACATCGAAGGCCGGCTTGGCCATGTTGTACTCGATGAACTTCATTTCCACGAACCCGTTGTGCGACACAATGGGGAACGCGGACAAGAACGCCGCCTGCAAGCCTTCGGGCTTGCGTTGGGCAGGCGCCACGTCCTTTTGAAGGAACGCGACGTAGGAATCCTGCTGCATGGTGAGCAGGTAGGGAACGTTGAGAACGCTCTCGCGCTTGCCGAAGCTCTTGCGAATACGCTTGCGCTCGGTGAAGCTGTAGGGGGATGCTTGCGCCATTGAACTCTCCGTGTCGGCTGCACGTGCCTGGCCGGGACACGCGCGGAACTCGGCGACTGGCTGCTCAGAACTTGTGTCTGATAGCTTGGTGGCAGGCCACTACCTGCCGCTGGCGGACAACCTCAGCATTGCACCAAGGCCCGACCAAACCGGTTCTCTGCAGTCGGATCAGAGAACACTGCGAAACAGGCTTGAGCCCGCTTCGCGCTGCTCTCACAGCAGTCTCGCCCCATCCGCAACCTATTGCGGGACTGGGGCGAAACGAGGTCGAATTACTTGAGTTCGACCTTGGCGCCAGCTTCTTCGAGCTTTTTCTTGGCGGCTTCGGCGTCGGCCTTGGCCACGCCTTCCTTGACAGGCTTGGGCGCACCGTCCACCAAGTCCTTGGCCTCCTTGAGGCCCAGGCCGGTGATCTCGCGCACGGCCTTGATGACCGACACCTTGTTGGCGCCGGCTTCAGCCAGCACCACCGTGAACTCGGTCTTCTCTTCAGCAGCGGCACCACCACCACCGGCGGCCGCACCACCTGCAGCAGGCGCAGCCATGGCGGCGGCTGACACACCGAACTTCTCTTCAATGGCCTTGACCAGGTCATTGAGCTCCATCACGGACATGCTGTCCATGGCGGACAGGAAAGCGTCTTTATCGAATGCCATTTGGGTTTCCTCGAACTTTGAAAATATGGATAGAAAGGGGGATCAGGCGGCTGCGGCTTCGCCGCCGCCCTTCTTGGCCGCGACGGCTGCCAAGACGCCTGCCACACGCTGAATCGGGGACTTCAACAAGCCCGCGACCTGTGCGATCAGCACCTCGCGCGACGGAATCGCGGCCAAAGCCTTGATCCCATTGGCGTCGAGTGGCTTGCCCGCGTAGGCGCCTCCCTTGATCACCAGTTTGTCGTTGCCTTTGGCGAAATCCGCGATCACTTTCGCGGCGGCCACGGCATCTTCTGAAAAGCCATAGATCAGCGGACCGACCATGCTTGAAGACGCACACTCGAACGATGAACCAGCCACGGCGCGACGGGCCAGCGTGTTCTTCAGCACGTGAAGATACACACCTTGGTCACGCGCCTGACGGCGCAAAGAATCGAGGTGGGCGACGGTCAAGCCACGGTACTCGGCCAGCGCCAGCGTTTGTGAACGTGCGACTTGCGCCGTCACATCCGCCACCACAGCTGCCTTCTCGTTGCGATTGAGACTCAAGGTCTACCTCCTCACATCATGCGAGATCGGCCCACGGGGGACCTGCTCTCGCCACACACTCAGCGACCTTGCCGTCCGAGAAACCCTGATTCCTCGTTCAGCGGGACCGCCATCTGCGCTGGCTTCGCACGCCGCCCGAGGGCCTTGTGCTCGATTACGGAACCCGAGGGCTCCACCAGCGGTCTTGGATGACCTGGCTCCTAGCCGATTTGCCTTCTTGCGAAGCGGCTCACCACCAGCCCACCAATCCCTGTGCCGAAGGACTCGAAAGTCCTCCAGCGATTACTGCTCCTGTTACTGGGCCGCTGCCGACGCGAGCGTCGACACGTCCACACGAACCCCTACGCCCATCGTCGACGAAACGGCGACTTTGCGCAGGTAAATGCCTTTGCTGCTGGCCGGCTTGGCCTTGTTCAACGCGTCCACCAAGGCCCGCAGGTTGGTGGCCAATTTGTCGGACTCGAACGAGCGGCGACCGATGGTGGCGTGCACGATCCCGGCCTTGTCGACACGGAACTGAACCTGACCCGCCTTGGCATTCTTGACCGCAGTGGCCACATCGGGCGTGACGGTACCCACCTTGGGATTGGGCATCAGACCGCGAGGGCCCAGAATCTGGCCCAAGGTGCCCACCACACGCATGGTGTCGGGGGATGCAATGACGACATCAAAGTCGAGATTGCCCGCCTTGACCTGCGCTGCAAGATCATCCATGCCGACGACATCGGCGCCTGCAGCTTTGGCCTCTTCTGCCTTGGCGCCTTGGGCGAACACGGCCACACGCTTGGTTTTGCCAGTGCCATTGGGCAGGACCACGGCACCACGCACCACTTGGTCGGACTTCTTGGCATCGATGCCAAGTTGCACGGCCACGTCGATGGACTCATCAAACTTGGCCGTCGCGCACTCTTTGACGAGGTTCAAGGCGGCATCAATGGCGTACAGCTTGCCGCTGTCCACTTTGCCTTGCACGGCTTTGGCTTTCTTGGTCAACTTGGTCATGTTCAGACTCCTTCGACCGTCAGGCCCATGGAACGGGCCGAGCCAGCAATGGTCTTGACGGCAGCGTCCATGTTGGCTGCGGTGAGGTCCTTGATCTTGGTCTTGGCGATTTCTTCGAGCTGAGCGCGGGTGACCTTGCCCACCTTGTCCAAGTGGGGCTTGCCCGAACCCTTCTCAATCTTGGCCGCCTTCTTCAACAGCACGGTGGCCGGAGGAGACTTGAGGATGAAGGTGAAGGACTTGTCCGCGTAAGCGGTGATGACCACGGGCAGCTTGAGGCCTGGCTCATAGCTCTGCGTCTGGGCGTTGAACGCCTTGCAGAATTCCATGATGTTGAGGCCGCGCTGACCCAGCGCGGGACCGATCGGGGGCGATGGATTCGCCTTGCCCGCCGGGACTTGCAGCTTGATAAAGCCGACAATCTTCTTGGCCATGATGGCTCCTGTTCGAGTTCAAACGCTGCGGGCTTGTCAGCCTTTGAGCAGCTCCTCGCAATCCAACCCTGAACTCAAGGGCGCGCCGGGGTTGTGGCAGCGCGCCTGAAAAACTTAAACTTTCTCGACCTGCGAGAAATCCAATTCCACCGGTGTGGCGCGACCAAAAATGGTGACGGACACCCGAACTTTGGACTTCTCGTAGTTGACTTCTTCGACGGCCCCATTGAAATCGGTGAAAGGGCCTTCCTTGACACGAACCAATTCGCCCACTGTCCATTGCACCTTGGGACGCGGACGATCCACACCCTCTTGCATCTGGTTGACGATCTTCATCACCTCGGCTTCCGAAATGGGAGCGGGCCGGTTGCGCGCACCTCCGACAAAGCCGGTGACCTTGCTCGTGTGCTTGACCAGGTGCCAGGTCTCATCGTCCATCACCATTTCCACCAGGACGTACCCAGGGAAGAAACGACGCTCAGACACGGATTTCTTGCCACCCTTGAGCTCCACCACCTCTTCAGTGGGGACCAGGATGCGACCGAACTTGGCTTGCATGCCGGCACGGTCAATGCGCTCGCGCAAATTGCGCTCCACGGCCTTTTCCATGCCGGAGTAGGCGTGCACAACGTACCAGCGCATGCCGGCGGCAGCAGCGGGATCCAAAGCGGCAGAAGCCTGTGTGTCGGTCATGGTGGTGAATCCTTGTACGGGCTCAATGACGCCAGCCGAGAATGAGGTCGTACAGCACCCATTCCAGCGTCTTGTCGGTGAACCACATGAACAGGCCCATGACCGCCACAAAGGCGAACACATAGCCCGTCATTTGCATGGCCTCGTTGCGAGAGGGCCAGACGACTTTGCGCACTTCGCGCACCGAGTCGCGCCCGAAGCCAATGAATTGCTTGCCCGGCTCCGAGAACAAAAACATGCCCACAGCCGCTGCCAGCAAGGCCAGCAGCGCGGCGACACGAATCCACAGGTCCTGCTTGCCGAGATAGTAGTAAGCCACGATCGCTGCCACCACCAAGATGGCCGAGACCGCGAGCTTGGCCTTCTCGGCGCCCGAAGAGACAGTTTCGACTTGTGGATTTGCGGTCATCGCGGCTCTGAAACACCTTGCAGCGAACTGCGAGGCTTAGAAATTAAAAAGTGACACCTGATCAGTTTCAAACTGCACTCTGGAGAACACCCAGCGTGCAGTGGCAGGGGCAGAGGGTCTCGAACCCCCAACCTTCGGTTTTGGAGACCGACGCTCTGCCAATTGAGCTATGCCCCTGCGGCGAAACCGATCCCTTACTCCATGATTTTGGCGACGACGCCGGCGCCCACGGTGCGGCCGCCCTCGCGGATCG
>CAZCJB010000052.1:0-17434 GCA_964498795.1 uncultured Rubrivivax sp.
GACAGTTCGCTTGATTGAATTGAAAGGTTTGCCATGCCTGGAATGCAAATCGGAAACAATTGGCGGCCTGCCTCGGGCCGAGTGTCGCAGGTCAATGAAGGCGAAGTGCGGGACCCTCAAGAGGCACACACCACGCTAAAAAACTATTCGGCGCACTTGGCCAAGAGGGGAGGTGGAATCAAGGATGGAGTGCTTCGTTTGCGGCAGGGGGGCTCTGGCGAGACCCGCATTTATCGGGACCGCTTTTATCACTTCAGGTCGCGCAGCAGAGACCAAGGAGTCCAAGTTGCGGGCCGTATGACAAAAGAACTTTTTTCACAAGCCTACAAAGATAAGCTGCCGGCGTCTGCCTTTAAATCCCTCATGGCGGGTCTCGAGGCGTATCTGGCGTCTCGCCAGGGTCAGATGGGTACCCGCACCTTTGCCAGGTTTTTCACTGCTTTTGAGGCGGCGGCAAATCGCCAAACCAAGCTGGACGATGCCGTGCGCAATCTCGGCGGATCACAGGACGAACCAATCCAGCCCATCTCGGAAGAATCGCTGGCTCAGCTGCTGGGCCACACGTCGACTGATCCATTGGTTGCCAAGATCTCGACGCCTCAGTCTCGACAAGAAGAGGCACGGGAGCAGGCGCGCGTAGACGTAGAACGCGGATCCGAACCCTTCGTCGTAATCCATAGAGGCGGCGCCAAGGGTGTGAGCGAAACTCAAGCGTAGGAAGGTACCGCCAAGGCTCTCGCCCTAGGTCAAGATCGTGTGAACCCTATCGGAGGCAACAAGGGTGCGACGGCCCTCGCATTTTTAGTTCAAACCGAGAATTTACAGAAGACTGTGGTGACTGTGCCTCGGCAGCAACGAGATCCAATCACCGATGATTCCTTTGGCACAGGGGAACTGGCGGCCGCCTTGGCTCGCGCTTCGATGCCTCACGTTTCCAAGCCCACCGAGTTTGTGCTCAAGGTCACGGTGCCATCGAGCCAGGAACTCTCCCATGAGACGGGTGAAAGCAAAAATATAGTAATGAGAGGCGACAACTCGCAGGCTTACAGGGTCCCTGCCGGGCAGGTTCGGAGTTTTTTCAAAAAGACTCAAGAGGTGACGAATCCCAACGATGTGAAGCCGTTGGTGTCGGTCGCGGCGGTACGCATGCCGGCTGGCCCTCTCACCACCTTGTCCACGGCCATGAACAAGCAACCGCTAGACGACAGAAGTTTCACAAACCTGGCATCTGGCTTGTATCTGGCCTTGTGCGAGATGGGCTCTGCTGGCTTGGTTCACCATGATCTCAAGTCTGACAATGTGGTGTTTGACAAGGACACGGGGCAAGTGATGTTGATCGATATGGGTGGCGCCGTAAGGCTTGACGAAAACGGCCGCACCACTGTCATGAATGAACGAAATGACACCACCAGGCACCCTCTTGTCGTGCCAAATATCGACTCGCACGGGCTCGAGTTCGATCGTTACTCATTTGCCGTGATGCTCATGATCACGATGTCTCCCAAGATAGAAGGGTCTCTGGTTCATAAGGCTTTAGCAAGTGTTTGTAAGATCCAAGACAAAGAACTCGGCGACGGCGGCCGAGTGGGTGCGCTTTTGCATGTGCTAAGAAACGATGAGTCCTTGGCCTCAATTTACCAGGAACCCACCAAGAGTGAGGAGCTGCAGCACCTTAAAGACGTGGCGGCGGACCTTGAGGCCAGGTTTGAAAAGGACCCTAAGTCGCGTGAGCTGCTTGAGCAATGCCTGAAAGCTGGACTGACCACTGGTGATGAAAGTCAGCGTGAGTGGAACCAAGTGGGGTCCTTGCTGTTCGAGCGTTCGCAAGGCATTGAACGTCCGAATGTAAAGGATCAGGATGAGTTGCGAAGGATCAACGCTGCCTTCAGGAGCCGATCAGAGCGGGTGTCTGAAAACATCTTGGATGCCGGAGATCCAAGCCGGTAGCTTGATGGGCCTTTGAACCTTGTGAAAGCAGATGTCGATCCCTACCGCGAAGAGTCTGCTTGATCTCAAGGGCCTTATTCAAGGCGGGGTCCCGTTGCTTGAGCTGGCGAAGTCGGCTGACCCAAAGCTGTCGTCGCCCGTCGCGCAACCCATTGCCTCGCTATCGCTGAGGTTACATTAGCCCCAGGCCGAATTTGTTTTTGGATTTGTTCTCATGAAGAAGACCCCACCCACCACCAAGCTTGACCCCTCGGGCCTTCGCTACAAGTCCAAAGCGGGCGGTTCACCGTTCGTCACTGCGGGGCACGGCACCATGAGTTGCTTCAAATGCGGGCAGCACAAGCCCCGTGCTTCGGGAACTTTCAAGACACGTCAGAACATTCGCATGTTCATTTGTGCAGACTGTCAAGGCGTTGTTAAGTGAGGAGACGATCAGCCGTGCCGGAACTGCGGGGCGGGTCGCAGGTGCATCTCTTTCGTCTCAATTTTGGTCACCAGCCTCAATGGGCTGCATGAAGACCCAATGGCCCCAACAGCGGATAGAACACCAATCCGATCACCGCTGCACCGATCACCAAGATCGGTTCGGGAATTTTCTTGAACTTCCATAGCAGCGCCGTGGCGCCTGCGGCAAGCAATGCCGTGGGGATGTCGCTGACAGAGCGTTGCGTGATGACCACCACCGAGCCCGCAATGGCTCCGATGGCGGCGGCCGTGATGCCGTCTACAAATGCGATCACCGACGGGTTCTTGCCCCACTTTTTGAAGTGAGGCGCGGCGACGATGGTGATGAGGTAGCAGGGCAAAAAGGTGGCGACAGCGGCGACCGTGGCGCCTGACAACCCAGCCACCAAGTAGCCAATGAAGGCTGTGGTGATCACTACCGGCCCCGGCGTGATCATGGCCACGGCCACCGCATCCACAAACTGACGATCGGTGAGCCAATGGTGCTCGGTGACGGTACCGCCGTAGAGGAACGGCACGATGGCAAGGCCCGAGCCAAAGACAAAGGTGCCGGCTTTGGCAAAGAACAACCCAAGTTGCGTGAGCACGCCTGCATCCGGCGTGTTGGCGCCTGATCCCATCATGCTCGCGTCCAAATAGGGTTCAAAGAAGAGCCATGAGGCCACGCTCAATGCCATCAGACCCAAGACGATCTTGGATGCGAGCGTGGAGAGCAGGTCTTTCAGAAGCGGTTTGCGCCGAATCATCCACACCAAAAGGCCGGCTGCAATGAACAACCACGCAATTTCTGATTGAGTGATGACGGTGACAGCTGCCAGCACACCGAAAATGACCCACAGCAGCCGGTCTTTGCCTATGCTCTTGGTGGAGAGCTTGTGGGCACCAATGGCCATGATGCCCACCACGGCGGCTCCCACGCCGTAGAACACGGCCTGCATCCAGGGCAGTCCGCCATAGGACACGTAGGTCATACCCAGGGCGACCACCATTGCAAAAGACGGCAGTACAAAAGCCAGCCCCACGACCGTGGCGCCCAAGATCCGGTGATGCACATAGCCGAGATAAATAGCCAACTGCGCGGCAAGCGGTCCGGGTGCAATTTGCGCCAACGCCAGCCCTTCTTTGTAGTCGGCTTCTGAGATCCATGCGCGCTCCTCGACCAGGTCGCGATGCATAAACCCCACCAGTGCCACCGGTCCGCCAAATCCGAAGGCGCCAAGCTTGAGAAAGTAAAGCGTCAATTGCCAGAGGGTGTAGGGGGTGAGATTCTTGGTTTCAGTCATGGTTCTGCCAGATGGGCGATGTGGTTGTTCAGGCCACTGCGATCAGATATTCCCGACAAGAATCGGTCGTATTCCCCGAAAAAGCTTTCGGGCACTTCAAAGTGAGGGAGTGCGCCAGTGGGCATCGAGCTGATAGACCAGTTGGCGGCGCTTTGCATGCGTGACTTCTGGCGATAGTCGGTGAAGTCTCCACGGACGCCATGGCACATCCATACGGGGCACATCAGTTGGTCATACACGTTGTGGATGTCACCACTGAAAAGGCAACCCGTGAGGAAATACAAAGGTGCACGCTCGGCGCCGGTCTCACGCGCATTTTGTACGGCTTGTTCGCAGAGCCACTCATCGACCTGCGAACTGCCAAAAGTTTTACGCATGAAATGCCGGATCACAGCCGGGCGTGTCAGCGTCTTGAACACCGCGGACCATGCGGCTGTGCCTTGCAGTAGACGCAGCAGCCATGGGATAGCCATGGTGCTGCCGGGCGCGCCTCGCCGAACACGGGTTCCGTTAAATCCCGTGGGGCTTACCAAGGCCAAGCTGCGGAAATCGCTTGGACGCTCGGAGGCCGCACGCGCCAGGAATTCGCAGGACAAGGACAGCGCGAGTGCATCCACAGGTTCCGCACCACCGTCACGTTGGATTTCTTGGACCGCGGCATGAATGGCATCTGTCATCAACCGCGGAGAGTAGGCCCGATCGTTGCGCGCAGAGGCACCAAAGCCCGGCAGATCAAGGGAGAACACGCGCCGGGTGCTTGCGTAGTGGCGATGTATCGGAGCCACCTCGGCCGTTGATGGTGCGGCATTGACGCTGTGGATCAGCAACAGGGGCGCACCTTGGCCCGACACTCGCATGGCGAGTAAACCCGTGGGACCCTCCAGGTGCAAAAGCTCGCCCGGAAGGGATGGAAGTGCAGTCAGTGGGTTCATGGACATAGGGTTCTGGTGTATCATGAACGGGCTGATACGTACAGGACCCTTCGTCCTTAGGCCTTTCTTCCCGCTCCGGTGTTCTGCTGGCGGTCGAGTCGAACTCCCTTTTTGAAGATCTTCTTGGCGTTTCTTCGCTGAGTGTGCTTTTGCGCTTGGCAACTTTAAAAGGAAAATCGACATGACTACCGAAACCGGCACTGTGAAATGGTTCAACGAGGGCAAGGGCTTTGGCTTTATCACCCCTGACAACGGTGGCAAAGACCTCTTTGCCCACTTCAAGGAAATTCAGGGCAGTGGCTTCAAAACGCTGGCCGAAAACCAGCGCGTGGAGTTTCAGGTGACCCAAGGTCAAAAGGGCCTTCAGGCGTCCAACATTCGCTCATTGGGTTGAACCTTGACTGAGTGAAGAGGGCCGGAGTACTCCCGACCTTCAGCGATGAAAGCGCGGCGAGTCCGCGCTTTTTTTCATGTCGTTTGTGCTTTCGTTCTCCATCAAAAATCTTCCTTGCCATCAGGGCCCGTTTTCATCAACGCTTGAAGCATCGACCTCGGCAAGGACCAAGGTGCCAACGGATTCGCTCAGTGCGGCGCGCAGGAGGTGAGGCCTTGGGGGACCGATCAAGAGTTGGCGCTCAAAGCCATTGAATGTGGACGGCATTTGATTGCCCTGATCCCTGGGCAGATCAATCTGTATCACCCCGATGGCGCACCACGCTTATCTAGGATCTTGAAAGCCGGGCGCTGAAAGAACTGCTTCAAGACTCTCAGCTCGACGGTGTCGGCGCACCCCTGATCGTGTTGAACGAAACCAATCCCCATTGGATGGCGGGTTGACCTGTTGTTCAAATGTCTATACGATTAAACAATGAATGCGCAAGCGCTCCATTCGTCAGGGATTGCCATCGAGCCCTTTGAGGCGCGGCCCGCGATTGCCCTGCACCATCAGATTCGTGAAGACTTGCTATTGCATTTGCGCTCGGGGCGGTGGGCGCCAGGGTTCGAGATTCCTGCAGAAGATGCGCTGTGTCGCCATTACGGGGTTAGCCGCGGCACCGTGCGGCGCGCGATAGCAGACCTGGTGACCGAAGGGTATGTAGAACGGCATCGCGGCAAAGGCACTTTTGTGTGCCGCCCCAAGCTCGAAAGCGGCGTCATCAGCTCTTACAGTCGTTTCCGGGTGGTGGGTCCCCCGCTGGATCCAGGAGGATCGGTGTTGTCTTGCGAAGCCATCCGGGCTGACGAAGACCTGGCCACTGTGATGAAGATCGAAGTCGGCACCGAAGTTTGGAGTTTGGAGCGCGTTCGTTTTACACAGGGCGTGCCGGTGAGTCTTCAACACAGTTTCTTGAAGGTGCAGATGTGTCCAGGCTTGGTCCATCAGCCCCTGAGCGACAGGCATTTGATCGATGTCCTTCGTGACCAGTACGACGTGGTGCTGGGCAGCGCCGTCGAATACGTCGACCCCACGGTCGCTGATGGATATGCAGCTCGCCATCTTGGCGTCAAAGTGCGCACGCCTGTGTTTCAAATTGAACGCACCACCTACACCCTCAGCGGCGAAATTGCTGAGTACCGTCGGGCCCTTTTGCGTGGCGATGTGTACCGCTACAGGATCGAGCTGCGGTGAACGTCAGACACGAGACGGAGTTGGCAGGCGGCCGTGTGGTCGTCGAGTACCACGGCGAGGTGGTGTTGCGGGCCGGGACACAAGCGAAATTCACGATAACGATACAGGCCAACTTTGATCTGCCTCCGGGCACTGAAGTGGGGTTGGCGCGCCGCTGGCCCAGCGACTGGGGGGCGGCTCAATGGGTCAACCCCCTCCACCCCAATTTCGTGCAGGTCTCGTCGGCTTCGGGTGGCCCGGTCAGGACTTGGAACGCTCGATTGCATGCCTGGCATCCCTTTGACCACGCCATGCTGTTGGAGCTACCTCATGGCTTGCCCAAAGGGCGACCGTTGACGATCCAGTGTGGTGCCGAGGAGCCAGACCGCCCGGGCTTTACGGTACAGACCTTTATTGAAGAGGCCTCTCCTTTGGCCATTCGCATGCGCCTTCGCACAGAGTCTGCATGGACAGAGATTGCGCGAATGCACGTCTGCATTGTCGGTGCGGAACCACATCAGTTGGTGTTGACCGCTCCAAGTCGGGTGAGTGCAGGTGAGCCGTTCAGACTTCATTTGCGCGTGGAGGATTCTTGGGGCAACCCTGCGATCCTCGATGAGCCTGTCCTGTTGGATCTGCCTTTGAGAGGGGAGCTTCTTGTGCCGTCCTCGGGATGGATCAACGTGGATGCGGTTCTCAGCGACGTCGGCATCCACCGACTGACGGCCCGGTCTGCCATCAATCCATTGATGACTGCCACGTCCAATCCCGTTGAGGTCGTGAACGGTCCAGTCCGAGAGAGGCTGTATTGGGGAGATCCTCATGCGCAATCGGTCATTGGATGTGGTGCCCGGTCAATCGAGGCGTATTTTGGCCACGCGCGAGATTTCGCGGCGACAGATTTCGCCAGTCATCAGGCCAATTGTTTTCTTGTGTCTAACGCCGAGTGGGCGCAGACTATGTCTGCCACTCGTGCAGCCCACGCTGAAGGTCAATTTGTGACCTTGCTAGGGTTCGAATGGTCCGCAGCTAGCGCCTACGGAGGAGACCACAACCTTTACTTCCCGGGTGACACTGCGCAATTGCGCCGATGCAGCCACGAATTTGTCGAAGATCGATCGGACATCGATACCGATTTGGGTCACGTTGAAGACTTGTATGCCCATTACCGCGGCAGCGATACGCTGGTGGCTTTGCATGTGGGTGGTCGTACGGCAGATTTGAAGTGGCATGAGCCCTCGCTAGAGCGTCTGCTGGAGGTTCACTCTACCCACGCAACATCGGAGTGGTTTCTCTTTGATGCCTTGAACCGAGGTTACAAGCTGGGTGTGACGGCAGGAAGCGACTCTGTCGATGGCAGGCCCGGTACCAGTCACCCAGGGCACATGGGAGTGCGCAATGTCAGGGGTGGATTGACAGCCGTGGAGCTGCCCGCTTTGACGAGATCCTCGCTTTGGCGAGGCTTAAAGGCGCGGCATTGTTACGGCACCACAGGGCCCCGCATCTTGATTTCAATGCATGCTGCAGGCGCACGCATGGGCGATGAAGTCATTGTGCCCTGCGTGCCACCTATTGAGGTCCACGTTGAAGGTACGGCACCTTTGGAGACAATTGATTTTTTCAGAGGAACTTCATTGGTCAAAAGAATCGACTTGATGGCACAGTCCGTGAAGTCGTCGAATCAAGTTCGAGTCGCATGGAGCGGCGCGTCGGCTCCCGGTAATTGGCAACGTGCCCGAATGTCATGGAATGGGGAGCTGCAAATTCGAGGAGCACATATCCAGGCGGTCCACCCTTTTGCCTTTGATACGCCCGATGAAGGCATCCTCGAGTTCAATAGCTCTCAGGTGCGTTGGCGCTCGATAACTGCCGGGGATTGGGACGGGTGCATCATCGAGCTTGATGATCTTTCTTCAGCGTCCTTGCTTTTTTCTACCGAACCCATGACGTTCACCGCGCGCCTTGATTCGTTGGGGACAGAGCCACTGCTGTTTGAGGCGGTACGGCCTGAGCGAAAAGTTGAAATTCGCCGACTTGGGCAGACTGCTTCGCCATTGGGGTGGCGTGGCAGTTTTGTGGACCCGACCCCCGCTGGTGGGACAAATGCCTATTGGATTCGCGTGCGCCAAACTGATGGCGCGTATGCTTGGTCGACCCCCATTTTCATCACCCTGGCGTCTGATGACGAGGCGCATGGTCAGCGGGGCCACCCATGATGGACGCGCCAAAAATCGAGATCGCTGATGTTCACAAGCGATTCCCGACAGAAGGCCTTGAGTCTCCTGCCGTGCTGGGCGGCGTGTCAATGAAGGTGTCAGAGGGTGAGTTCGTTGTCTTGCTCGGTCGAAGCGGATGTGGCAAAACAACGCTCTTGAATATCCTGGCGGGGCTTGACCAACCCAGCAGTGGCAGCGTGCGCGTGGATGCGCAGAAGGTGACGGGTCCTGGCAAAGGCAAGGGTATGGTGTTTCAGCAAGGGGCGTTATTTCCCTGGCTCAATGCCCGCGGCAACGTAGAGTTTGCTGCTAAAAATCGAGGGCTCGGGGCATCCGAAAGCATGTCATTGGCGATGGACCTGTTGGCCCTGGTGGGGCTGAGAGGTTCAGAGGAGAAATATCCCTTTGAACTTTCAGGCGGGATGCAACAACGCGTGGCGATTGCTAGAGCCCTTGCGCTCGATCCACAAATTCTGCTCATGGATGAACCCTTTGGCGCTTTAGACGAGATCACGCGCATCGACATGCAGAACGAACTGATGCGAGTGTGGACGGCTCGACCCAAGACGGTGGTATTTGTGACTCACAGTATCTGGGAAGCTCTGAGCCTCGCCGATCGAATCATCGTGATGGCACCACGTCCGGGGCGAATTGTGTTCGACCAACACCTGGAGGTTCAACGTCCGCGCTCGCGCACCGATCCGAGGCTGATATCGTTGTACGAGACCATTTGGGCTGCCCTGCAATGAGTCTGGTCCTTCGCACCGTGCACGCCCTAGCACCTTGGGGTGTCATCGCCGCATTGATGGCGCTTTGGGAGCTCGCCGCGACTCAAGGGTGGATACGACCCATATTGTTTCCGCCTCCTTCTAAGTTGAGCTCGACGCTTTGGGAGTTGTTGAGCGATGGGTTCCCGGAAGGCGTCACCTTGGGCACGCATGTCTGGGTCACGATTCGCAGAATCCTCAGTGGCTATACAAGTGCTTTGATGTTAGCCATTCCTCTGGGCTTGCTGATCGGCTGGTTTCAGTTCTTGGATCGTGCAACCTCCTCCGTGATTGCATTTTGTCGATCGGTAGCCACCCTGTCTCTTTTGCCCGTGGCCATTGTGTGGTTCGGAACCGAGGAGGCTTCAAAGATATTTCTCATCGGGTACGGTTGCTTCTGGGTGATGATCTCCAACACCATCGCTGCGGTGAAACTTGTCGATCCTTTGTTGCTGCGAGCGGCGCGAACGATGGATACCTCGACCTTGGACATTTTTTGGCGCGTGGCCTTGCCGGCAGCTTTGCCTCGGTTGTTCTCAGGGGCCCGTGTGGCGCTTGGGGTGGGATTCATGGTGATTGTGGGGGCGGAGATGATCGGCACCATTCAAGGCCTAGGAGCCTTGATCATGGAGGCACGAACCTTTTACCGTAGCGACATCACGATGGTGGGAATGTTTGTGCTTGGAGGTCTGGGATTCTTGATTTCGGTGGGGCTGCAGTGGGTAGAAAGTCGCTGGTTGCCCTGGCAGGATCGGGCTGTGAGGACAACGCAATGAATGCTTACGCAGCCCTGAGCCGTCATGGACCTGGTGCGGGCGGCGTCATCGTTTTTTTAGGCCTGTGGGAATTTGCGGCGCGCCTGATCTGGCACGACCCCAATGTGCTTCCAGCTCCCACACAGGCCCTGACGGTGGCTTGGCGCCACTTGAGTGCGGTGGAGCTCGCGACTCATGTGATGACCAGCTTGAGCCGTATCTTCGCAGGATTCGCCCTGGCGGCAGCGGTGGGCATCACTTTGGGCGTCTTGGCCGGTTGGTCATTTTGGGTGGGCCGACTGTTGCGGCCGGTGGTGGATTTGCTGCGACCGATTCCCCCTTTGGCATGGATACCGCTCGCCATTGTGTGGTTGGGTCTGGGAGAGCATTCCAAATGGTTTGTGATTTTTTTGGGGGCCTTCTTCCCCATTTTCACGAACGCGTACCGAGGCATGATGTCGGTCCCCCCGGTGCTCTTGCGTGCGGCCGAGACCATGGATATTAAAGGACTTGCGCTGTTAACGAAAGTGGCGCTGCCAGCTGCCTTGCCCGATATCGCCACGGGCCTGCGGGTGGGATTTGGTCTGTCTTTTGGCATCCTGGTGGCCGCGGAATTGATCGCCGCCGACCGGGGCATGGGATTTCTTGTCATGCAGTCTCGACAGATTGGCGAACTCGGACTTGCCATCTTCGGGATTTTCTTGATTGGCGTTGTGAGCCTCGTCAGCGATGTGGTTCTTGACGTCTTGCTTCGCCGATGGACCGATCGAGGTCGTCGGCTCAACTTCTAACCACCACGGAGGCCCTATGGATCGAAGAACATTCATTTCAGCAGTAGGCGTTGCGGGAGCTGCTCCTGCATGGGCGCAGGCCAAGCCAGAAATCGTAAAGCTGTCGCTCGGCTTTGGCCTGGATCCGGTCTTTGCACCCCATATGGTGGCGATGACCAAAGGGTGGTTCAAGGAGGCTGGATTTGCCGAGGTGGTCACCAAAACCTTCACCGGTGGTGCTGCAGCGGGGGAAGCATTGGTCGCTGACGAAATTCAATTGTGGACTCCGGGCAATTTGCCACCCATTTCGATGGCACATAACGGCGTGCCTATCGTCATTCTCGGCACCAACGCCATTGCCACGGCCGCAGACCGACTCATCGTGCGCAAGGACGCCAATGTCAAGGCGCCCGAAGATCTCTATCGAATCAAGATTGGGCTCGTACAGGGGTCAACTGCGAGCGCTGATCTTTACTACTTGGCTAAGCACTACAACTTGGACGAAAAGCGGCTCCAAGTGGTCAACATGCCTCCGCCAGAGCAACTCGCTGCAATGAACTCCAACAACATCCAAGGGCTTCTTTGTTGGGAGCCCTGGGGCTACAACGGTCTCAAGGCCGGCAATACGGAGATGATTCACTCAGGCTTGGTCTCAGGATTTGCAGCTAATAAGGGCGCCAAAGTACAAATTTCGTACACACGATCGCTGTTTGTGGCGAGCCGAGAATTTGCACGTAAAAATCCGATTGCCACGGCGCGAATGGTCTCGGTTCTACTTCGCGGCCAACGCTATGTGGCAGATCCCAAGAATAGGGCTGAGGTGATCACGCTTTTCTGTGAGCAAACCAAGCAAGATAGGGTCTTGGCTGAAGCGATTTGGGATGAGTACACCTTTGACCCTGTCTTTGACGACGCCTACGTCAAAGACATGGATGCGCTCACCGCTTATTTGGCAGCGACCGGCCGCATCAAGGCTCCTAAAAATGTCCTTGAATACACCTACACCGCTCCGCTTGCCGCAGCCGACCCTAACTTGGTGAAGGTGGCGGGCCGCGTCAAGTTCTAGCGGGGGGATCCGTGCGCAGTCAGGTTGGTATTGCGGTATTGGGTGCGGGCTTTATTGCCGAGTATCACTTGGCAGGCCTCGCCCACTGCCCCCAGGCCGATGTACGGGTGTTGGTCAGTCGATCTGTGGATCGAGCGGCTAGCGTGGCTGCAAGATTTGGCGTTCCCGAAGTCAGTGATGATTGGCAGCACACGTTGACGCGCACCGACATCGACGCCGTGATCATATGCACGCCTGACGACACTCACGAGTCATTTGCCGTCTCCGCGGCGCAGTCTGGCAAAGCCATTCTTTTACAAAAGCCCATGGCGGGTTCGGTGCAAGCGTGCTGTCGGATTGCTGAGCAGGCGAGCCGATCGCGAGTCGATTTGCAGGTGAGCTTCATGCACCGATGGTTTCCAGAATTTCAGCAAGCTCAAGCTTGGCTGCAAGAGGGTCTGATCGGCCGCATCCATAGCGTTCACCTTCGAAACGCCACGCCGGGGCCAGACTGGGGAGACTGGTTTTTCTCGGCTACCAACGTGTCAGGAGGTGTTGTGGACCAACTTGGAGTTCACGGGATCGATTTGCTCTTGCAACTTTTTGGAGATATCCAGGCGGTCAGTGCTCGCCTTTGCACGCAGGTGCCGTCCCGCACTCTGCGCGACGGTAGGACAGTAGCGGTCGAGAATCCAGATACTGCATTTGCGGTCTACGACCTGGCCTCGGGCGCGGTTGCGGCGCATGAAATGTCACAAGTTGAGGTCCAGGGTTGTGATCGGTTTCGTCTAGAGCTCTATGGAGATCGTGGGACGTTGTTGTTGCGCACCCATCGAGGATTGATTGCAGCTTGGGCACCTCATCGATTTGGCGAGCGATGGATGGTCCCCGAGTTATCTTCAGTGCCATTTGGTGCTCAGCAACATCAGGCTTGGTTGGATGGCGTGACGGGGCGTACGCCTAGGTTGCCCAGTGCAAAAGATGCCATTCGCGGCATGCAAGTTGTTGAGGCCATCAGAAAGTCTGCTCAGAAAAACGGAGCCAGCGTCCAGGTAGAGAAGAGAGTGCACTGATGACGCGAATACTTCGAATAGGTGTCTTGTCTTTTGCGCACTACCACGCCAATTTTTGGAGTGAAGTATTCGCTAAACATGGCGTCCTTGCGGGGATTTGGGACGACGATCCAGATCGTGGACGGGAAGCTGCCACAAGGTTTCAGACCCTCTTCACCAAGGATCTGGATGTCCTGCTGAATTCCTGCGATGCCGTGGCGATCTGCAGCGAAACAGCCCTGCATGCACCTTTGATAGAGCGTGCTTGTGCCCGCCGCCTGGCTATTTTGTGTGAAAAGCCGTTGGGCACCAGCGAGGAGGATTGCCATCGGATTGCTCACGCTGTCCGAACTGCGGGAAGTCCTTTCATGCAAAGTTTTCCAAAGCGATTTGACCCTGTGTCGGCATGGTTGCGTGATCAGATTCACACGGGTGAATTGGGCACCATTTCGCTGGTACGTATCCGGCATGGGCACTTTTATGGTTTGCAGGAGGAATTCAGGCAGCGTTGGTACGTGCAGCAAAGGCTTTCGGGAGGAGGTGCTTTGCTTGACGAGGGAATACATGGGGCGGATTTACTGGCCTGGATTTTTGGGATGCCAGACAGCGTGACGGCGACGGTCAGTCATGCGGCTCTACGATTGGAGGTGGAGGATCTGGGTGTTGCGACCTGGCGTTGGGCCTCAGGAATGTTGGCTGAGCTGACGGCGAGTTTTACCTTCGCTGCGGGCGATGTGTCGATTGAGGTGTACGGCACGTCCGGTACGGTGTTGGTGTCCGCCGTGGATCTCGCGTCGCGCGATATCACGGCTGGCGGATTCGTACGCCGATACAAGTGGACCGATGAGCCTCGGCAGTGGGACATTGTTCCCCTCACGCCGCGATTCAAGTTGGGTGAGTTTCATCATCAAAATGCCTTGGCATTTGTCAGGTCACTTGAGGAAGGCATCGCGCCCCCCGTCTCTTTGCAGGATGGTTTAAATGCTTGTCGCATGATTCAGGCGGCCTATGAGGCGGCGGCAAGTGGAATGAGACAGCAAGTGTGATCCACCATAGGCGATGTGGATGAAGAGTTGGAGTGCAACATGAAACACGTGTCCGGTGGTGTCATCACAGATCGACAGCTCTTGACGTTCGAAGGGGACGCAATCCCTGTCTTCTGTGCGCGACCGCTTCGTGATCCCCCTTTGACGGTCATGGTGTTCAGTGCTATTTGGAGCGTGACGCCACACATTGAAGATTTGTGCCAAAGGCTCGCTGAAGAGGGCTATGGGGCTTTGGCGCCTTGCATGTTTCGTCAGCGGGGCATTCCTTCACGTGCAGCCTCCGCTGAAGCGCTCGCTCAGACCTTCCTTGGCTTTGATGACCGTCGGTGCGTCCGTGATTTGAGACGGATCTCCCATGGAGCACTTCAAGGGGAATTTGGCTTTTATCCTGGCCCATTGGTAGCCATGGGCTTTTGTTTAGGGGGCCGGTTTGCTCACTATCTGGGCGCTTTGGACAAAGACGTTACCGCTGTGATCAATTTTTATGGGCGTCTTCGCTTTGAGCGGCAAGTGATCAAGCCTTTCCTGCCTGCTGAAGTCACCGGTTTGATCGAAGTCCCGTATCTGGGGCATTTCGCAGAGTCCGATGCCATGATTCCACTGTCTGATGTGCTCGAACTTCAGACCGATCTTCGCGCCCGCCATGTCAGGCACGACATTCATATTTACAAGGGAGCCCGTCATGGGTTCGTCGATCCGGAGCGACCGACAGAACACAACCCGCAGGCTGCAGCGCTTGCTTGGCAGAGAACGATGAACTTCATTCAAGGATTGTTATTGCAATGATCACACCAACGCCCATTTCACTGCTGATGGTGGGCTGTGGCGCTTTCGCGCACCGCTATCACGTCCCTGCTCTTGAGGCTGATGCCGCTCTTGAGATCGTGGGGATCTTTGATCCATCGCCTTCTGCCCAGACTCGTTCCTTGGCAAGCCGTCGTGCTGCGGTGCTTGTGAATCGCCTCGAAGATCTGCCCAATCCCGAAGGCGTGGTCTGCGCAATAGTGACTACGCCTCATGCGCTTCATGCGACCCACATCACGCCATTGCTGGAGCGCGGATGGCATACCTTGGTCGACAAGCCCTTCGTCATGGCCGTAAAGGACGCCCGACAATTGGCCACGCAGGCACAGGCTCGGGGTTTGGTCAATGGCGTCGCGTACAACCGCCGGTTTGATCCAGGATGCCTGAGAGCTCGCGATATTGTCCGCTCGGGAGGTATTGGTGAGGTTCGATTTGTACAGACGGTGCAGTTGGGCTATGAACGGTCGGGTTGGTTTTTGGTCCCTGCATTGGGCGGCGGGGGGCCATATACCGGACGCTTGACCCACATGACTGACATCGTACCTTGGTTGTTGGGCCAACGGCCTACCAAGCTGCGAAGTCGGTTGCGTACCTCCGACCCGAAGAGAACCGATCATGGCGGCATGACGGATATCTTATTGGGCGACCTAGAGTGGCAAGCCACTTGCATCGAAGAAGGGTGGCATATGTGGGACGAGATTCGCATGTTTGGGGAAGATGGCCTGATTGAATTGCGCCGGCCGCTTCACCTGCCCATTGGCTGGGAGATGTCGTGGACTTCGCAAAGAGGATCTGTTCGGGAAACGCTGACGGCTGATTCTCAGCCTGGGGGGGCTACTCGGGATTTTCTTGCGGCGGTTCGTACGGGCACTGCACCCGCAGTCACTTTTGCCGAAGCGGTGAGCAGTGTGGCATTGGTTGAACTGGCCTTTGAATCTGCGCGAAATGGTGGCCAGTGGATCGACGTCCCCGATTTGTGTTGATACGTTCCTCGACGCTTCATGAAGCCCAAGAATCTCCTATTGATAATGTCCGACGAGCACAACCCGAAGATCATGGGTTGCGCAGGTCATCCTTTGATTCAGACGCCAAATTTGGATGCATTGGCGGCGCGTGGCACTCGGTTCACTTCCGCCTACACCACTTGTCCGATATGTATACCGGCTCGGGCCGGTTTTGCACTAGGCAAATATGTGCATCAAGCGGGTTATTGGGACAATGCCGATCCCTACGAGGGCGCATCTCCCAGTTGGCATCACTACTTGCGAGATCGAGGTCATGAGGTGGTCTCAATCGGGAAGTTACATTTCCGGGGGCGCCCGGGAGATGACCACGGTTTTTCTCAAGAAATCGTTCCGATGCACGTGATCGATGATGGCAATGGAGATATCAAGGGGCTGGTCCGAGATGACATTCCAGTGCGCAAGGGGGGCGAAAAGATGGCCCGACTCGCAGGACCCGGCGAGTCGCCCTACACAGTCTACGATCGCGATATTGCCGCGCGCGCTCAGGTTTGGCTGCGCGAGGCGGCAAAGCGCCAACATGCAAAGCCTTGGGTTTTATTTGTTTCTTTCGTTGCTCCGCACTTTCCGCTGACGGCACCTCCGGAGTGGTTTTATCGATATCAGGCTGCTGGCCTCCCTCTGCCTAAGCTGTATGACAGGCAAGTCAGACCCAGACATCCATTTACAGATGACTACGCGCGTGTGGTCGACTACGACACTCACTTTCATTCCAACGACGATGTCCGGCGCGCGCTGGCAGGGTACTACGGCTTGGTGAGTACGACCGACCAACACATCGGGCATCTGCTTGAAGCCCTGCATTCGAGTGGTCTTCAAGATGAAACACGGGTGCTCTATACCAGCGATCATGGCGACAACTTAGGGGCTCGAGGCTTGTGGGGCAAATCCACCTTTTATGAAGAATCGGCTGGTGTGCCGCTGATTGTTTCCGGCGAGGGCATTCCTGCTGGACTCACCCGGACTGAAGCGACTTCGCACGTGGATGTGTTTCCCTTTGTCTTTGACTGCTTGGGCGAGCCCTTGCCAAGGGATCCCGATCTCAGAGGTATTTCGCTGGCTGAGTTGGCGCATCGACCGCAAATTGACCGAACAGTTGTCAGCGAGTACCACGCCACGGCCTCACGCGCGGGCGGGTACATGATCAGAAAAGGAAGGTTCAAGTACTGTCATTACGTGCTGTATCCGCCGCAGCTGTTTGATTTGCATGAAGACCCTGAAGAATTGCACGACTTGGCGGGTCATCCTGACCACCAATTGGTCCTTGAGGAAATGCGAGCGGCGATGTACGCGTGGTTTGATCCCCAAGAAGTGGACCATCGAGCCAAGCGCCGTCAGGGCGAGTTGCTGCAGATGCATGGAGGTCGAGAGGCTGCTCTGGCCAAGGGCGACCTTGGGTTCACGCCGGCACCGGGGACATCGGCGGAAATAGACTGAGGCGACTTCAGTGGGCCGCTGCGCGAACCCCCATCGGTGGAGATCATTGGCGGTTCGCAAGATATCGTTTAGCCGCTGATCATGGTGGTTGGTCTGGTAGACCTTTTGGGCAAGCTTTGCAAAGGGCTCCCCTGTTCGGGCCCGGCCTTGATAGAACCGAGCCGGTTCGGCGGATAAGTTTGTCTGCCTTCCCGCCGCAAGAAAACCCAGGAGGCCCATCGGACTCCTGCTACTTTAGGCTGGTATGGCAGGCGGGGGGCAGGTCACGGGATCGATCTAGATCA
>CAZCJB010000053.1:0-17415 GCA_964498795.1 uncultured Rubrivivax sp.
GATGCGGTTGCGCGTGCACACGCATCAGGGACTGAATGCGATAGGCGAGCTCCGCGGTGGGTTGCCCTCGCGCCAACACGTCTCCCAAGCTGCCATACAAAGGGAAATTCAGCATCCCGCCCAAAATCGGTTGACCCTCGGGGCCGCGGACATAGCTCTCGATCTTGCGTGCACTCGACTCTTGATACGGTGCATCCATGGCGAAGCCTTCGCCAAACACGAAGAAGTCTTTGCGGCCCGTTTGACGCGCCACTTGAGCGATGCCTGGCGCTTGGGGATCTTTGGCGTGCAAGAAGTCTTGCAAGAAGTCTTGCGGCACGAACAGGGCCGTGTCGAGCCGAAAGGCGTCGACGCCCACTTCGCGTATCCAGTACCCATAGCTGTCACGCAAGGCACGCCGTACCACCGGGTTCTCGGTGTTCAGGTCGTCAAGCCCTGACATTTGGTGAAAGAGCTCTTGATGTCGGTCGCCATAGTCCGTGACATCAGGCGTCCAGTGGTAGATGCCGGCCCTGCGGTCCGCGGCACGGCGAGGATCGTTCAAGTGGAAGGGCGGCTGCGAGGGCGAGCGCACGGGGGGCGTGGCGACGTGAGGATGGTAGTCCCGCGTGGGGTCTTGCGGGCTGGCTTGGGGCCCGTAGTGGAAGAAGTCACCGGTGTGGTTGAGCACGATGTCTTGCACCAGGTACATCCCCCGCGCGTGGAGTGCCCTCGACAAGGCGCGATAGTCCGCCAAGCGGCCCCAATGCGGATCCACCTTCTTGAAATGTTCGGCCCAGTAGCCGTGGTAGCCCGTGTAGTTGCCCGAAGGGTTGAGCCACTGGTTGGCCACGGGAGGGGTGATCCACACCGCCGTGGCCCCCAGGCCTTGGATGTAATCCAGGCGGCGCGCCACACCGCGCAGGTCGCCTCCGTTGAAGTGCGCCTCACTGCCCGGCCTGAACTCGCCAGCGCCTTGGTGGTTGTTGCGTGGGTCACCGTCGTCGAACCGGTCGACCATCAAAAAGTACAGCACCTGGTCGCGCCAATCCGGCGAGGGCACGTGCAGGCGCGGTGTTTGGGCCGACGCCGCGCCCACAAAGACGCACGCCACACTCACCAATCCCCCCACCCAACGGACGATGGACGCTCGTTTCATCTGTCAACCCACCTCATTTCTGGGCCGCCCAAGATGTAGTTCAACTACATCTACAGAAGGCCTTTTCGGGCCACGCTGGCCTGAACGCCGATGATTTTCCCAGGGATTGCCCTAAAACGGGGCCCCAAAAGGTGACATCCACGCAACACTTGGTATTTGCCCTAGTCTTTCATGAAAAGTAGTTTTGATACAACCTCGGGGTCCCCCCATTCCATCCGGACCTGGGTGCGGTATCGCATTCAACGTTCGATCATTTTTGTTGTGTCACAGGAGACAACCGGTGAAAAAGACATCCTCTATGCGCAAGAAGACCGCACAGGTCAGCACGCTGACCGCAGTGGCTGGCGCCGTGCTGGTGATCAGCGCGCAAGCCCAGGCTCAAGAAGCGCAAACCGTGACCGTCACGGGCATCCGTAGCGCCATTGAAAGCGCCATCAGCGTCAAAAAGAATGCTGACAACATTGTCGAAGCGCTGAATGCAGAAGACATCGGCAAGCTGCCCGACGCCACGGTGGCGGAATCGGTCGCCCGCTTGCCGGGTGTCACCGCTCAACGCAACAAGGTGACCGGTCGCGCCTCGTCAATCAGCGTACGCGGCATGTCGCCTGACTTCAATGGTGCCACCCTCAACGGTCGCGAGCAAGCATCTACAGGCGACAGCCGGGGTGTGGAGTTCGACCAGTTCCCGGCTGAGTTGTTGAGCGGCGTGTTGATCTACAAGACGCCTGACGCGGGCTTGGTGGGCCAAGGGCTGTCCTCCACCATCGATCTGCGCACCGTGCGTCCGTTGGACTTCGGCAAGCGCGCGGTGGCCGTCAACTACCGCAAGCAACGCACCGGCATCGATTCGGGCGCCGGCGAAGGCAAGGGCGACCGCGTCTCCCTGTCCTACGTCGATCAGTTTGCCGATCGCAAGATCGGTTTGGCGCTGGGCTTCACCAAGCTCAAGGAAGAAGGCGCCAAGATTCAGCGCTTCAACTCCTGGGGCGGTTGGGTCACCAACAATGACGCCTGCTCGGGCACCTGGAACGCCGACGGCACGGTGTGCACGGGCACGGTCACCAAAGGCGTGAAGACCCCCGGTGGATTCGGTTCGGACACCGAGCAAACCATCGCCAACCGCGAAGGTGCGATGGCCTCCCTGCAGTTCAAGCCCAACAAAGACACCGAGATCGTGGTGGACTACTTCAAGTCCAAGGGCGACTTCGGCACCTACAAGCATGGCTTGGAAGGCCCCGTCGGAGGCACGAGCACGGGCGGCTATGACAGTGGCGGCTTCTTGCAAAACGCCACCGTCGCCAACGGCGTGGCCACCTCAGGCACCTTCACCAACTTCCGCGGCGTGGTGCGCAACCACGCCGAGGCCTACACCGACCAGCTCGATTCCTTGGGTCTGAATGCCAAGACCAAGTTGGGCTCCTGGAAGGCAGCCGCCGACGTGTCCAGCTCACACGTGGTGCGCAACTCTGAGCGCTTTGAGACCACGGCTGGCCTGCCCAAGGGCGTGACCAATGCCGGTGACACGATCACCTTCAGCGGCTTCAACGGCTCTGACACCAGCAACGTCAAGTACACCACGGGCCTGAACTATGCCGACCCGTCCATCGTGAAATTGACCAACGTGCAAGGATGGGGTGGTGGCCTGCAAGACGGCTACATCGCCAACCCGAAGGTGGACGACAAGATCGATGCCGTTCGCCTGTCGGCCAAGCGTGACTTGTCGATGGGCCCGCTGTCTACCGTCGAGCTGGGTGTGAACCGCACCGAGCGCACCAAGGAGCGCACCACGGTGGAAGGGGCCTTGCTGTTGACCGGCAACACCACCGCCAACTCGGGCTATGCCGTGACCATGCCCAACAGCTATGCGACCACAGCCGGTTCCACCAACATTCCCATCTTGGCCTGGAACCCGATCGGCTCCATGGGCACTGTGTACCAGAAGGCTGCTTGGAGAGACTCCGACATCCTGGCCAAGAACTGGAAGGTGTCTGAAGACGTCACGACGTCTTATGTGCGCAGCGACTTGGACGGCAAGCTCGGCAAGCTGGACTACAAGGGCAATATCGGCGTGCAGTTTGTGCAGACCAATCAGTCTTCACAAGGCTACAACATCGACACGTCTCGCTGCAACGGCAGCGCCCACACCTGCGTGGAGACCATTCTGTCGGGCAGCAAGTCTTACACCGATTTGCTCCCCAGCATGAACGTCAACGTCGACGTCGGCAACGACTCGGTGGTGCGCGTGGGCGCGGCCAAAGTCATGGCCCGCCCCAACATGGCCGACATGCGCGCGGCCTTTGGCTTTGGCTACGACAACGGCCAGCAGAAGTTCACCGGCAGCGGTGGCAACTCGCAGCTTGAGCCCTTCCGTGCCACGGCGCTGGACGTGTCTTACGAGAAGTACTGGGGCAACAAGGCCTACTTGGCTGTGGCCGGCTTCTACAAGAACCTGGACAGCTACATCATCCAGCAAGGCACCACGTTTGACTTCAAGCCCTACATCACCGCCAACACCACCATGCCGGTGGGCGCCTCGACGGTGGGCATCTTGACCAAACCCGTCAACGGGACGGGCGGCAATATCAAGGGCATTGAGTTGACGGGTTCGTTCCCGCTGGGCATGTTGATCAAGCCCTTGGATGGGTTCGGCATTCAGCTGACCTACTCCGACACCTCCAGCTCGATCAACCCGCCCACCTCGGGTTTCTCGACCAACGACGTGGGCGTGTCCAAGCTGCCCTTGCCGGGCTTGTCGCGCCAAGTCACCAACCTGCAGTTCTACTATGAGAAGCATGGCTTCCAGGTGCGGGTGGCCCAGCGCCAGCGCTCGGATTTCTTGGGTGAGATCTCTGACTACCAAGACAACCGTCAGCTGACCTTCATCAAGGGTGAGTCCATCGTGGACTTCCAAGTGGGCTATGAGCTGCAAAGTGGCTTCATGAAGGGCTTGTCGGTGCTGTTCCAGGCCAACAACCTGGGCAATGCCGAGTTCAAGCGCTACAAGGAAGTGCCAAGCAACGTGATCGAGACCGTCAAGTACGGCAAGACCTACCTGCTGGGCATCAACTACAAGCTCTGATCCTGCGGGGTTAGGCCCTTTCGCACACGCCCCGAGCCGGTTCGCCGGCCGGGGCTTTTTTTCGCCAGTCAGCGCGGCACCGGCTATCGGGTGGACAATGGGTGTCGTTCGCTGCAGGCGCAGGCCTGCAGCGTTCACACTTCGGATGTTGATGATGGACACGACGAACCACGGCGCAATTCGACACATCGTCATCGTGGGCGGCGGCACCGCCGGCTGGATGACCGCAGCGGCACTGGCCAAGGTGCTGCAAGGCCGCTTCCCCATTCAACTCGTCGAGTCCGACGAGATCGGCACGGTGGGGGTGGGCGAGGCCACCATTCCCATGATTCGCTTGTACAACCAGATCCTTGAGCTCGACGAAGATGAGTTCATTCGCGAGACCCAAGCCACGTTCAAGCTCGGCATTGAGTTTGTGAACTGGGGCCACTTGGGCGAGCGCTACATCCACGGGTTTGGCGTGATTGGTCAGCAGTTGTGGACCACCGACTTCTATCAGTACTGGCTCAAGATGTGGTTGGCGGGCAAGGTGCCCGACTTGGAGCATTTCTCCATCAATCGCATGGCCTGTCGCGCCAACAAGTGCATGCGTGCGGCCACCGACATGCCCAAGTCGCCGCTGTCGGAGATCGTCCACGCCTTCCACTTTGACGCGGGCCTGTTTGCCAAGTTCCTGCGCAAGTATTCCGAGCAGCGTGGCGTGGTGCGCACCGAAGGTCGCATCGTGGATGTGCCCTTGAGGGCCGATGGCCAGGTCGCGGCCGTGGTGCTCGACAACGGCACGCGCGTGGAAGGCGATTTGTTCATCGATTGCTCAGGCTTTCGCGGCCTCTTGATCGAAGGCGCCCTGCGCACGGGGTACGAAGACTGGTCGCAGTGGCTGCCTGTGAATCGGGCGGTGGCCGTGCCTTGCGACCACGGGGGCGAGTTCACACCGTACACGCGGGCCACGGCGCATGCCAGTGGATGGCAGTGGCGCATCCCACTGCAGCACCGCATCGGCAATGGGCATGTGTACTGCAGCGATTTCATCAGCGACGATGAGGCAGCCTCCGTGCTGCTGAGTCACTTGGACGGCACACCCCGGGCCGAGCCACGGGTGTTGAAGTTTGTCACCGGCAAGCGCCGCAAGATCTGGAACCGCAACGTGGTGTCCATGGGGCTGGCCAGCGGCTTCTTAGAACCGTTGGAGTCCACGAGCATCCACCTCATCCAAACCACCATCGACAAGCTCATCACCTTTTTCCCCGATCAAGGCCTGTCGTCGAATGACATCGATGAGTTCAACGCACAGATGGATGCAGAGTTCGTGAGCATTCGCGATTTCATCATCTTGCACTACAAACTCACTGAGCGGGGTGACTCGCCGTTTTGGCGCCGCTGCCGCGACATGGAGGTGCCCGAGTCTCTCACTCGACGCATGGCCTTGTATGCGCAACATGGCCGCATCTTCCGCGAGGGCAGTGAGCTGTTCACGCCGGTGAGTTGGTTGCAGGTGATGCATGGCCAAGGTCTCAAGCCTGCAAGCTACCACCCTCTGGTGGATGTGTATCCGGAGAAAGACATCCAAGAGTTCTTGGATGGCATTTCCTCGGTGATTCGCAAGTGCGTGGACGTCATGCCCACGCATGCCGAGTACATCGCGCAGCACTGCGCCGCGCCCAAGATGTGATCCGAAAGACCGCGCCGCATGTCTGCATTTGACCTGTCCGTCTTATTTTTCTTGCAACTGGCAGTGATCGTCGCGACCTGCCGGGTCAGCGGCTGGGTGTTTCGCTATTTGGGCCAGCCGCAAGTGGTCAGCGAGATGATCGCCGGCGTGTTGTTGGGCCCTTCGCTGTTGGGGTGGTGTGCACCTGAATTCAGCAGCTGGCTGTTTCCCCCGGCCTCCAAGCCCATTTTGTTTTCAGTGTGTCAGCTCGGGCTCGTGCTCTACATGTTCTTGATGGGTGTGGAGTTTGACTTCGAGCTCATCCGCGCACGCTTGCGCAGTGCGGCTGCCGTCTCGATCGCGGGCATCGCGGTACCGTTCGCCCTGGGCACTTTGATCGCTTGGCATGTGTGGGATCGGCCGGAGTTGTTTTCATCCAAGACAACCGCTTCGCAGGCCATGCTCTTCATGGGTGCGGCCATGTCGATCACGGCGTTCCCCATGCTGGCGCGGATCATTTTTGAGCAAGGATTGGCGCGCACGTCATTGGGGACCTTGGCCTTGGCCGCAGGGTCCATTGACGATGTGGCCGCGTGGACCGTGTTGGCCGTGGTGCTGGCAAGTTTCCAGGGAGATCCGTCCATTGCCATCGGCGCGATTGGTGGCGGTGTGGCCTTTGCGCTGCTGTGCCTGCTGGGACTGCGGCGCTGGCTACGGCCTTGGGGAGACCGCGTGGAGCGCGAGGGGCGCATGAGCGACAACATGCTGGTAGGCGTGCTGCTGCTGGTGATGCTGTCGGCCTGGTTCACCGACTCCATTCAGGTCTATGCCGTCTTTGGGGCTTTCTTGGCGGGGCTGGCCATGCCACGCGGCCGGTTTGCGGCCGAGTTGCATCGCATGCTGTACCCGTTGACCACCTTGCTGCTCTTGCCTTGCTTCTTTGTGTACTCGGGGCTGAACACCAAGATTGGCACGGTCAACACCCCCGAGTTGTGGGCGCTGGGTGCGTTGCTGCTGGCGGCTGCGATTGTCGGTAAAGGCGTGGCCTGTTACGGCGCCGCGCGTTTGAATGGAGAAACCCAGCGCGAGAGCCTGGCGATCGGCGCACTCATGAACGCCCGGGGTCTGATGGAGCTCATCATTCTCAATATCGGCTTGCAGCGCGGCATCATCGAGCCCGCCTTGTTCACCCTGATGGTGCTCATGGCCATCGTCACGACCTTGATGGCCTCACCCATCTTCCGAGCCCTCTATGGGCCTTTGGGGGCACGTCCTTCGGGCTCTCAATCACTGTAAGGCCCGCCAGTGAGGGGGCCCAAGCGCATTGACCGCCGCACGTTTCACCGCCAGTGCCTGAGCTGGGGAGCTGCGGGGCTTGGCGTGGGCAGCGGTCCGGGTCGTGCAGCCACGCCACCCCTGGTGGTGTGGTTCACGGTGGAAGGCGCCAAAGGCATGCGCCAAGTGGCCCAGTCCTTCACCCGCGACACGGGTGTGGAGGTGGTGGTGGAAACGCCCGATGACGGTCCTGCCAAGTTCCAGCAGGCGGCCGCGGCGGGCAAGGGGCCGGACATCTACATCTATGCCCACGACCGCATCGGTGAATGGATCGCTGGGGGACTCATCCACGCGGTCACGCCCCATCAGGCGCTGGTCGACGACGTCGACCCCTTGGCGTGGCGGGGATTTTCCTCGCGGGGTCGAATTTGGGGCTATCCCTATGCCTTGGAGGCGATCACCCTGATCTACAACAAGGCCCTGGTGAGCAATCCCCCCAAGACCTGGGATGAAGTCCTCGCGCTGGACGACAAGCTCAAAGCGCAGGGCAAACACGCCATCTTGTGGGACTACACCAACAGCTACTTCACGTGGCCGATGTTGGCGGCTCAAGGCGGCTACCCCTTCAAGGTGCGCAGCGATGGCAGCGTGGACGTGAGCGATGTGGGTGTGAACAACGCGGGCGCCGTGGCGGGTGCGCGGTGGCTGGATCGCCTGGTGCGGGAAGGCCGCATGCCGGTGGGCAGCGGCTACGCCGAGATGGAAGCCGCCATGGCGCAGGGTCGCGTGGCCATGATGATCAACGGCCCTTGGGCCTGGGTGAATCTGCAACGCGTGAAGATGGACTTTGGTGTGGCTCGCATCCCCGCGGTGGGTGCTCAGGCTGCCGTGCCCTTTGTGGGTGTCAAAGGCATGTTGATCAACCGGGCCACGCGTCAACGCGAGTTGGCCGTGGAACTGATCGAGCACTACCTGCTGCAGCCGGCCGGTCTGCGTGCCATCAACCGGGCCGAACCGATTGGGGCGCCCGCCAGCCGATCCTTCTTGGCCGAGCTCACCGCCGACCCCACCACCGGGCCCAAGATTGCCGGCATCATGGCCTCGGCCCGCGACGGGCAGCCCACGCCCAGCCACCCCGAGATGGGCCGGTTCTGGTCTTCGATGAAGACGGCGCTCACCCACTTGAGCGAGGGGCGACAGACGCCCCAACAAGCCTTGGACGCGGCGGCGCGTCGCATGCGGCAGGGGTGAGGTCACGATGAGCGATATGAGCGGGCCTCTGTTGGCCAGACGCTTGTGGGCACTGCGGTGGGCACTCGCGTGGGCACTTTTGGCATGGGCCGGCTTGTATGCCGTGGTGGTGGTGCATGCAGCGGGGCAAACGCTGTTGGCCTTGACCCTGTTGGTGATGGTGGCGGTGTCAACCTGGGCCTATTCCTCCTCACGCACCTCGGCGCTTCGCTATCTCTTGCCGGGCATCGCAGCGGCCTGGGTGTTTGTGATCTTCCCGATGCTCTACACGGTGGGGATGAGCTTCACCAACTACAGCTCCGCGCATTTGCTGGACAAGGCGCGTGCCCGCGACGTGCTGCTGCAAGAACGCATCGCCACGACCGGCTCGCAGCGCAGCTTTCACGTGGAGCGTGTGGGCTCTGAGCACTTGCGAATTTGGCTGGCAGCCACCGGCCCGTTGCCCGCGCTGGTGACACAAGCTCAGCCCGTGCGCGACTTGACATCCATCACCCACGATGCGGCCATGACCGCAGCGCCCATCGAGTGGGGCCTTCAGGTGGCCACAGGTCCGCAGGCCTCTTTCGCTTTGGGCGACATGGGTGTGTCGATGCCCGAACGGATCGCCCTTTTGCCGGGTTTGCGGCGTCTGTCCTTGCGTGCACCCCCCGGGTCTGACGCGTCTGCTTCAGCGGCCACCTACACCCTCACCAGTTTGCGCGAGTTCACCCAGACTCGGCCTTTGTACGTCACGGGCGCCGACGGCGCGTTGATCGACCAAATCACTGGCACGGTGTACCGCCCCGACGACCGCGAAGGATTTTTCGTGAGTGCGCAGGGCGAACGACTGCAACCCGGGTACCGCGTGAACGTGGGATGGGCGCATTACGCACAAGTGTTCAGTGAAGGCAAATTCCGCGAACCCTTTGTGAGCGTGTTGGCTTGGACGGTGGTGTTTTCTGCGCTGAGCGTGATGGGGGCGGGCGGCTTGGGCTTGCTGCTGGCCGTGCTGCTGAATTGGGAAGGCCTGAGAGGACGCGAGGCCTACCGCTTGGTGCTCTTCCTGCCCTATGCGGTGCCGGGCTTCATTTCCATCTTGGTCTTCAAAGGGCTCTTCAACCAGAATTTGGGTGAGATCAACCTCATCTTGCACGGCTTGTTTGGGCTGCGCCCAGCCTGGTTCTCAGACCCACTGCTGGCCAAAGCGATGCTGCTCATCGTGAACGTGTGGCTGGGCTTTCCCTACATGATGGTGTTGTGCTCCGGGTTGATCAAGTCCATCCCCGCAGACCTCTACGAGGCCTCGGCCGTAGTGGGGGCGGGGCCCCTCACCAATTTCTGGCGCATCACCCTGCCGCTCATCCTGAAGCCGCTCACGCCGCTGCTGATCTCGGCCTTTGCCTTCAACTTCAACAATTTCGTGCTCATCAGTCTGCTCACCGGCGGGCGCCCCGATCAACTGGACACCGCCTTGCCCGCGGGCACGACCGATATCCTGGTGTCCTACACCTGGCGCATCGCGTTTCAAGACTCGGGGCAGCAGTTCGGATTGGCGGCCGCCATCTCGACAGTGATCTTTTTGATCGTGGCCGCCATCACGCTGGTGCAAATGCGCTTCACCCGCGTGGCGGCTCAGGAGAGTCGTTCATGATGGTGCAACCGCGATCGCAGGGCTGGCGTGTGCTGCTGGCGCATGTGTTCTTGCTGTGCCTGTGTGCCGCAGTGGTGTTCCCGTTCTTGGTGGTGCTGTCGGTGTCGCTGCGGCCAGGCAACTTCGCGAGTGGCTCGCTCATCCCGAGCAGCATTAGCTGGGAGCACTGGCGCTATGTCTTGGGGTTTCCCTACGCAGGTGCTGACGGGCAAATGGTTCAGCCCGACCTGCCGGTGCTGCGGTGGCTGTGGAATTCCATCCAAGTGGCACTGGCGTCGGGGCTGGTGACCTTGATGTTGTCCACCACGGCCGCTTACGCCTTGGCCCGCTTGAGGTTCAAGGGCAAAAAGCACGTGCTGACCGCCTTGATGCTCATGCAAATGTTTCCCGCCGTGCTGTCTTTGGTGGCGCTGTATGCCATCTTCGATCGCCTGGGGGCGGCCTTTCCATTCATCGGACTGAACACGCACGGCGCCCTCATCCTCGCCTACTCCGGTGGCATCGCAGGGCATGTCTGGACCCTCAAGGGTTATTACGACACCTTGCCGGTGGAAATCGAGGAGGCTGCACGAGTCGACGGGGCCACATCCTGGCAGACCTTTTGGAAAGTGTTGCTGCCCATGGCCCTGCCCATCTTGATGGTCGTGTTCTTGCTCGCTTTCATCGGCGCCATCATCGAGTACCCCGTGGCCTCGGTGCTCTTGACCCAACAAGACCAACTGACCTTGGCCGTGGGGAGCAAGCTGTTTGTGCACGAGCACAACTTTCATTGGGGCGACTTTGCAGCGGCGGCCATTTTGTCAGGCCTGCCCATCACGGTGGTGTTTCTGCTGGCGCAACGGTGGATGATTTCAGGGTTGGCGTCGGGAGGCGTGAAAGGATGAGGATCAGCATGAGGACGGCGAGCGGATTTGCGCATGAGCCCTGGTCGCGCCAGATGAGCTTGTATGCGGTAAATGTGCGGCAGTACACAGCCGAGGGCACGCTGCGCGCATTCGAGGCCGAGCTGCCGCGATTGGCCGATCTGGGCGTGGGCATGCTGTGGTTCCTGCCCATTCAACCCATAGGCAAAGAGCAGCGCAAAGGCCGCTTGGGCAGCTACTACTCGATCCGCCACTACACAGCAGTGAACCCAGAGTTCGGCACGTTGGAGGACTTCAAGCGCGTGGTCGACCGAGCCCACGCCCTCGGCATGAAGGTCTTGTTGGATTGGGTGGCCAACCACACGGCCTGGGACCACTCTTGGGTGCGCCAGCACCCGCAGTGGTACCAAAAAGATGCCCAAGGGCGCATCCATGCCTACACCTTCCGAGCCACACCCGACAGCGCGCCGGAGTACTGGACCGATGTGGTCGGGCTCGACTACGGGGCGCGCGAACTCTGGCCCGCCATGACCGAGGCCATGGACTTCTGGGTGCGCGAAACCGGCATCGATGGGTTCCGATGCGATGTGGCCGCCTTGGTGCCTTTGGAATTTTGGACGCAAGCGCGCAAGACCCTGCAACGTCGCAAGCCCCTGTTCATGCTGGCCGAAGCGCACGAAAGCCATTTGCACGCCGCCTTCGACATGACCTATGACTGGGATCTGTACGACCAGCTCAGGTCAATAGCCCAAGGTCGCGCCCAAGCCCCCGCGTTGCACGCGTGGTGGGCGCGTCGATGCGCCCACTATCAAGCCGATGACTACCGCATGATCTACACCGCCAACCATGACAGCAACAGCTGGCATGGCAGTTGTGCCGAGCTCTACGGCAGCTTGCCGGCCTTCAAGGCCATGGCAGTCTTGGCGGCATTGTTGCCCGGCATGCCCTTGGTGTACTCAGGGCAAGAGGCGTTTTTTGAAAAGCGATTGCAGTTCTTTGAAAAAGACCCGATCGATTGGAAAGACCGCCCCCTGCAAACTTTCTACCGCACCTTGCTGCGACTTCACAACACGCACCCCGCCCTGGCGCAAGGGGCGGGCTCTGAATTCGCCTTTCAAGAAGTGGGCAACGATCAGGTGGTGGCGTTTTCGAAACGCGCCGCCGCCGCGAGGCTTTTGCGGCCGAGCTCGTCAATGCAGTTGGACGTGGCTGTCAACGTCAGCGACCGGACACAAACTTGGCGCGATCCCCACGGCCGGATGCGGCGCCTCGGGCCCTGGGGATGTTGGTGGCGCGAGGCTTAGCGCATCCCTGAGCGCACGGTTGAGCGCATCCTCTAGCGCATCCGCTTATAGGCTGAATAGCCATCCTGCGCCGAGGTGTCCGGTGCCAACACCCGAAAACTGTGGGCGGGCATCGTCACCCGCACGAACCCGCTGGCCACGCGAAGCGCTGCACCCGCAGCGCTGGCGGACGCATCTGAGGTGGGCAAGAGGTCACGCAAGGGAGTCATGTCTTGCATGGCCCAATGGCGCCACTGCACCATCTCGGTCACAGGGTGGGGGCTCGGGTTGACCAGCACCAATACCGCATCCGCGGCCTGGTCGGTGTAGCGCTCAAAAGCCAAGAGCTGCTGGGTGGTGAGGCTGCGGAAGTCGCCCACCCGCAAGGCGCGATGCTGCTTGCGCAAATTCACCAACTGTCGAGTCCAGACCAGCTCCGGGTGGTCCTCGCGCACCCAGTCCCAGCGCATCGGGCCACGTTGTTCGGGGTCGTCACCGCCTGTCATGCCGACTTCGCTGCCGTAGTACAGGTTGGGTGAGCCCGGCAGGGTGAACTGCAACACCTGAGCGGCTCGACGCTGTGCGGCATCCGGCAACTCGGTGGCCAAGCGCCGCACATCGTGGTTGTCCAACAAGATCCAACTCTTGAGCAATGGCTCTATTCCCGTATCCGCGATGGTGCGCTCGATCATCAAGGCGGCAGCGGTGGGAGAAATCTCCCCACGCACCAAGCCCAGCAACAGCGTGCGCCAATGAAAATTCATCACTGCATCCATCGCCGGCATCCACCCGCTGGGATAGTTCACCGCTTCGCCCACCACCAGGGAGCCGGGTTTTTCCAGGTGGGCAAACCGCGTGAGCTCGGCCAAGAAATCGGGGCCCAGCTCAAAAGCCGTGTCCAAGCGCCAGCCGTCGGCGCCGTCGCGCAAATAGCTGCGCACCACCGAGTCTTTGTGCCGCCACAGATGGTCGCGAACCGCAGGATTTTCCAAATTCAGTTCGGGCAAGTTGGGCACCCCTTTCCAGGTGCGTGCGCCACCTGGATATTCAGGCCCAAAGACAAACCAGTTGCCCTGCGCTTGACCCGATGTGGGCTTGGCGGATAGCGCCCCTTGTGACGCACGGGCCTCGTGTGCTTTTTGCGCCTCGACAAACCGCGGCGCATTGCGGCCCATGTGGTTGAAGACGCCGTCCAACACCAGCTTCATCTTGCGCGTACGCAGGTCGCGGGCCAGCGCCTTGAGATCCTCCCGCGTGCCGAACTCGGGCGACAAGGCTTGGAAATCCAGCGAGTCGTACTTGTGGTTGGTGTAGCCGAGGTGAATGGGATTGAGGTAGAGCACGTCGGCACCCAGCTGTTGGACATGGTCCAAACGCTGGCGCAGGCTTTGCAAATCGCCTCCCCAAAAATCGATTTCGTGGCTCCACACCTTGGCCGACTCCACGAAATGGCCCGCGCGAGGCGCTTCGCTCCATGCACGCAGCACCTTGGGCGCGGGGTACAGCGCTCGCTTTGATTCCAATTGGGCCGGTGGCGCAAATCGATCCACCAACACCTGATAAACGATGGCCCCGTTGCGCCAGTCTTGCTCACGGGCGATGAATCGCGATTCTCCCGTGCCGGCCTGCGCCGGCGTGACGGGCACGGCCGAAAAACACAGACCCAGCCCCAAGGCAGCACCCAGGACCCCGAAGGGTCCTTTCACGAGCGACCCAAGGGGGCCGCGTCCTTGATCAGCGATATCCATGCATCATCCTTTCACACCCCCTGAGGTCAGCCCTGACACGATCCATCGTTGGGCCCACACAAACACCAAGGTGATCGGCAAGCCCGAAAGCACTGCCGCCGCCGCAAAATCGCCCCAGAGGTAGCGTTGCTCATAGAGGTAGAACTTGCTGCCCACCGCCAAGGTCAGATGCGGCTCCTCGCGCAGCAGGATCGAGGCGATGGGGTACTCGATGATGGTGCCAATAAAGGCCAGCACAAACACCACCATGAGGATGGGCACCGCCATGGGCAAGAGCACACGAGAGAAGGCCTGCCACGGCGTAGCGCCATCCACCTTGGCGTTTTCTTCGATCTCCGCGGGGATGGTCTCAAAGTAGCCTTGGATGGTCCAGATGTGCATGGCCACACCCCCCAAATACGCCACGATGACGGCCGCGTGCGTTTCCACACCCAGGGCTGGCACCACCTGACCCAATCCATCGAAGATGGCGTAGACCGCCACGAGGGCCACTGCCACCGGGAACATCTGCAGCAGCAACATGCTGTTGAGCAAGGACTGCTTGTGCGCGAACTTCATGCGCGCAAAGGCATAGGCGGCGGTGGTGGAAATGGCCACGATCAAGAACGCAGAGATCGCGGCAATCTTGATGGAATTCCACAACCACAACAGCACGGGGAACGGCGGGTCCACCCGCACACCTTGGGCATCGATGTAGGACACGCCCAAGGCCAACTTCCAATGCTCCAGGCTGATTTCCGAAGGAATGAGCGAGCCCGTGGCAAAGTTGCCCGGACGCAAAGAAATGGACACCACGGCCAGCAATGGGAACAGCGTCAAGGCCAACAAGGCCCACAAGGCCAGGTGTGTGAGACGCAAGCGCCAGCGCTGTGATCGGGGGGGGACGATCATGACCGCACCTCCTGCTGCGCCGCGCGCGTGAACCGCAGTTGCACCAGCGACATCACCGCCACCACGGCAAAGATGAGCGTGGAAATGGCCGCGGCCAAGCCAAAGTTTTGCCCTGAATCGGTGAACGCAATCCGGTAGGTGTAGGACACCAAGATGTCGGTCGTGCCCGCCGGCAATTTGGTATTGAGGTAATCCGGTCGGCCATCGGTGAGCAAACTGATGAGCACGAAATTGTTGAAGTTGAAGGCAAACGCCGAGATCAACAAGGGCGTGAGCGGCTTGAGGATGAGCGGCAGCGTGATGCGCTTGAAGTTGTCCCACGGCGTGGCTCCGGCCACGGCCGAGGCCTCGTACAGGTCTGCAGGGATGGCTTTGATGAGCCCGGTGCACAAGACCATGATGTAGGGGTAACCCAACCAGGTGTTGACGATGAGGATCATCACCTTGGCCAGCAGAGGGTCGGCAAACCAAGCCGGACGCACGCCAAAGAGCGCTTCCAGAATGGCATTGATCTCACCAAAATTTTGATTGAAAAGACCTTTGAAAACCAAGATCGAAATGAAGCCCGGCACCGCGTAGGGCAAGAAGAGCAAGGTGCGGTACAGGGTGCGATGCGCCAACGCCTCCCAGTTCAACACGACCGCCAGCGTCATGCCCAAGGCCGTGGCCAAGAGGACGGTCAAGCCCGCAAACACCACCGTCCATACAAAGATGGAGAAGAATGGTCCTCGAAAATCCGCATCGCCCAACAAGCGGCTGTAGTTGTCCCAGCCCACCCCCGTCTTGAACCCGGGCAGCATGCGTTCACCGCGGTCGTTCTCAAAGTAGCCCGACTCCATGCGCGGGCGAAACACCTCCCCCGTGGCGCCCTGCAACAGCGCACCGTCCGCTTGGGCCACCCACACAGGGCGCACGGGCGCGAACTCCCGCACGCCGGTGTATGACAAGACCGCGCCATCGGGCCGTACCAGCTGCAAGGCGCGCAGGCTGTCGCGCAGTTGGATCACTTCTCGCAGTGTCAAGGTCTGGCCTGCGGGGGGCGTTGCCGCGCTTTGCAATGGGAGAGGCGCAGATGCAGGGCTCGCACGGCTTTCAGAGTCGCTGCGCCCCCCGTCCAGACTCAACTCCAGCGGCCCGCTGACCAGCACCGGCGCATGGGCATCACCCTCGCGCTGCAACACCAGCCGCACGGAGGTCTGCTCACGCACGAGCGTCGAGACCATGGCCCCGGAGGCATCCACTTCGACTTGGTCGAGCAAGTAGGCGCGTGCGCGCTCCAAGTCCAACAAGTGACTCGACGAGTAATTGGTGAACCCGATTTGGACCGTGTAGAGCAGCGGAAAGGCCACAAACACCACCATGCCCAGCACGCCAGGGTAGAGGTAACGCGCCGCCACCGTGCGTGCCGAGCCGTAGATCCACACCGTCAATGAGCCCAGGGCCAAGACGCCAGCCGCCCACACGGGACGCCCAGCCTGGTACAGCCCCATCACCACCCACAGCACGGCCATCAGCGACGCCACCATCAGGGCCGGCGCTATCGCGGGCTTCCAGGACCTGGACTTCAAGGCGTCGACCATCTCAACGCACCTTCATGCGGGCGGCTGCCGCATCAAGCGCCTCTTTGGGCGACTGCCGGCCCTGCGTGATCGCCTCAAGCGCGGCATCCATGGCCGGGAAAAAGCGTCCCGTCTCAGGGATGTTGGGGATCGGCTCTCCCGCCCGGGCGTTGTCCATGGTGGCCCGAATGTGAGGGTCTGCGGCCAGCTCTTGGTAGTAGGCCTTGTTGGCGGGGGTGCCCAGGGGCACATCGGCCGACACGGTCTTGAGCGCCTCCACCTTGAGCAGGTGGTGCTCGAGGAATTCCCGCGCGATGTCTTTGTGACGGCTCGGGGCTGTGACCATGCAGCCCAGCACCCCCACAAAAGGCTTGGCCGGTTTGCCTTGGAGCGAGGGGATCGCCGCCACGCCAAAGTCAATGCGCTTCTTGCGCACATTGTCCCAAGCCCAGGGGCCTGAGATCATCATGGCCACCTTGCCTGCGGCAAATTGCGCCTCCATGTCGGAGTAGCGAGCCCCGCGCGGCATGAGGCCCTCGTCCACCAGTCGTGCAATGAGTTGCGCGCCGGCCAACGCGCCCGGATGGTTGACGCCGACCTGCTGCGGATCAAAATCGCCTTGAGAGGTTCGGCCGAACACAAAGCCGCCGGAGCCGGCCAGCACCGGCCAGGAGAAGAACGACATCGGGTGGGGCCACAAGATGGCGCGCACCCCTTGTGCCGACAACGATTTGTCCAGGGCAAAGACCTCGTCCCACGTGGCGGGCGGTGCCTTGAGCAAGGCTTTGTTGTAAATCAGCCCTACGGCCTCGATGGCCAAAGGGTAGCCCCAGACCTTGCCGCGCCAAGTGAACGCTTGCCAGGCCGCGTCTTCCACCTCGGCGCGGGTGCGGGCCGAGGGCTGCACGGGCACGATCAGCCCTGACTTGGCCCACTCACCCACACGGTCATGCGGCCAGCAAATGATGTCGGGCCCTTTGCCGGCGCCGGCTGCCGCTTGAAACTTGTCGGGGGCTCCTTCGGGGTGCTGCACCACCACTTTGACGC
>CAZCJB010000054.1:0-17354 GCA_964498795.1 uncultured Rubrivivax sp.
TCAAAGGGTGTCCCTGAAGACTGGTCACAAGATTGGGTGAGTAATTCGGTAGGCTTGCACCTGTCCAAAGCGGCGGTGTCCGCAAGCGGTCGTTTGATGCCACCAGATTACTTCGCAGCCATGGCCCAAAAGATTGAAAATTCAAAGCACTCCGATTCGCTGTTAGGGCCGGAACTGAAGCAGTTTTTAAAGGGCCAATTAAAGCACCTTGAAACTTCGACCGAGCTTCGTGAACGTTTGGGATCCATCGGTGCACCACCGCCAGAAAACGAAGTTGTCCAGACACAAATCCGTTCAACCTTGAAGACGCCCGACCGAGAGGCTGTGAGTCCGGCGCAAGCCCGTACTGCGGTGATATCGGCGTTGATGACGCCGCTGCGACAAGGAGAGGTGGGCAGTTGTTTTGCAACCTCTGCGGGTATTGCCCAACAAGTTGACGATCCGATTCGAATGGTCAACTCGATGAAGTCCATGATCGAGCGGGGTTGGATAGAAACGACGGTCGCTTCTAGGCGGGAGCGCATTCATCTGCATCCCGGGCTTGGTGTCAGCAGTCTCCCGTTGAAAACAAACTCAACCCTCCAATCCTCCATGACGCAGCAGGCGGTGAAGGGCGCCTTGGTCGCACTCGGGCTTCGTGCAGATCAAGCCACCACTGAAGCAAAGAAGCTGGCTGATAGCGCAACCAAGGCCATGCAAAATCAACCCAATGCGACGGTAGATGACGTACTTCAGTGCGCATTGGCTCAGCACCTTGGGTTTTCAGTCAGTACGGATCCAAACTCAGGCGATACTCCCAGGCTGAAAGCCTTGTCGGATGAATTGAGAGGACAAAGCTCACCCGGAGAACAACTTCAGACTCTGCGAAAGGCCATTGTTGCCCTGAACGCAGAGGTCCATCGCCTGAGTGGGGCGCGACCCCCCAAAGATGTGGAGATCGTGCAAGCGATTGACGATCTCGATGCCATGTACATGATGATGAAAACAGGCTCATTCGATGGTGCACTGCGCCAGGGCCAGCAGCCCTTTGACTTGGTTCAATACGAAAGTGCCTTGAGGGTGGGTCGCTCGGTTCAGGCAGGCATGACTGAAAATCGGCTGTTACGGACTTGGGAGTACACACTGGCGACGGCGGGTCAGTCTGAAAGCCGTAGCACTGAATTGGTCACCGCAGTGCAAAAATGGGCCGATACAGCCACGGAGTCGGCGATGCAAAAATCGGCGAACAACGGGATGTCACGTTCCAAAAGAACGGAAATTTGTTCGCAGTTCAGACGAGATTTCAACCACAAAGTCAATTCTCGTTTGGTCTATCGCTTTGAGACGGATTTGCCCATTGCCCAATCGGCCGATGGCAGCTCTGATCGTGGCGGTTGGGTGTTGTACGACCGCACAGGCAGTGCCGATCCGGCACATTGGAAGAAGATTGAAGACGAGCAAGACTTGCGCATGGTGTTGGCAGGCTTGGCGCTTGAGGCTTCAACAGCCACAGCGGCACTTCGAAAGTCCAACACGTCCAAATCGTTTGCTCAGACGTTGGGACATGAACTGGACGCGGCCAGCCAGGGTGCCCACTTTGACCAATCGATATGGCAAAGTTCGGCAGGTGGCTCTCTAGAGCGCATCCTACGTACGGTGGACCCTCGGATGAGGAAACGTATTCTGCTGGAAGGAGATCAAGGGCGCACGCCGATCGGCTTGTTTGAGGAACTGGTAGAAGGGCTAAAAGGTTATCCCTCTGTGAGCGGCGACCCCACTTCTGCGAGTTTCAGCCCGGTCTTGGTGACCACGGAATCTCATGGGTTTCGATTATTGCCCCAGAGCTGGCACGATGTCATGGCTGAGAATGGTCCTGATCCCTCGAAGTGGCTGAACGAACGATTGAATAAGGACGGTAATGAAGTCAGGTTGGCTGACACCAACTGGGGAACTGGCAAGGCGCCCATTTACATGGTACTGCGCAAGGAAAAGGGGGATATCAAAATCGGTTTTTCAAAAGACGGGGCATTCTTGGAGGACTCCATCGCCACCAAGTTCATGAAGTCCAGTTGGAACCTCTTTGAACCCGTTAATTCGATCATGCTGAACGGCGTTTTCTTCTGACCATGGACTCCACAATTTCCGCCAAGCTCCAGCAACACCCTGAGTGGCGCCAGCCCGCACACCATGCGGAGATGGCCCGTTGGCTCAACGAGCAATTGGATGAAGGGGCGAGTTGGGTCATTGAAGACGTTGATACGTTTATCAAAGAGTTCAATCGTGAGCAAGCGCTTGCCCGACTTGAGCTGCCTGGCAGCGGCGAGGGATTGGCGGGATATCCAGACCTGGATTTGGCCGCCATGAGACCGCCTGCCGTCGAAGCGCAGCAGGCGGTGTTCTTTGTGCAACGCTACGCCAGCAGACTGCCGCTCAAGGTCACTGTGTCGCTGGTGCCACCTCATGTGCCGGCGTTGTACGAGCCCGTCCCGCGGTTGCTGAGCCCTGAAGCAGCGATGACTGGGTTGAACTCGCAGGTGCGCCCATGACCCCTGATCAACAAACGGTGGCGGCGTGGTTGGGTGAATGTGTCGCGATGGAAGGCGGCGATTCATGGAGCTTAGATGAACGCGGCATGCTGGGACTGCAAACCGATCAAGGGCTGCAAATTGAGTTGGAAGTCCCTGCAGAGGGGGGGCTGGTATTTTTGAGGGCCGCCCTCGGTGCCTTACCTCAACAAGACTGCGAGGCGGTGTATGCCAAACTTTTGGCCCTGAACTTCTTGCAACAACAAGCAGGCGGTGCGAGTTTTGCCATCGATGAAGAGCAGCACCAACTGGCCTTGAGTCTTTGTCAAGGGATCGCACACCTTGATGGAACCGATTTTGCCAATCTTCTGCGTGGATTCGTGGCGGCGGCAGTGGATTGGCACGACAAGGTCAACAACCTGCCCCACACGGATTGGTAACGCAAACCAAGGGTGAGTATCGGGCTCACACCAAATGAAACTCCTCCACCCGATGCCGTGCGCGTCCATTGAGCGCGGCGTCGAGTGCCTGATGCACATGGTCGAGCCACACAAAGCGCAAGGCCTCTTGCGTGCTGGTGGGGATGTCGACCAAGTCTTTGCGGTTGCGTGAGGGCAAGAGCACGGTTTTGATGCCGGCGCGCTCGGCGGCCAGTACTTTCTCCTTGATGCCCCCCACCGGCAACACCAGCCCGCGCAGGCTGATTTCACCGGTCATGGCCACATCGGGCCGCACGTTGGAGTCGCTGAACAAGGAGGCCAGGGCCACGAACATGGCCACACCCGCGCTGGGACCGTCTTTGGGGATGGCTCCGGCCGGCACGTGCAAGTGCACGTCGTGGGTCTCAAACAAGCGGCTGGCCAGCCCCAAGCGTGTGGCGCTGGCTTTGACCAAGGTGAGGGCGGCTTGGGCACTTTCCTTCATCACGTCGCCGAGTTGCCCGGTCAAGATCAAGCGGCCCTCGCCATTGATGCGTGTGGCCTCAATGAAGAGGATGTCTCCACCCACCGGCGTCCAGGCCAGCCCGGTGGCCACACCCGGCATGCCGGCACGTTGTGCCACGTCGTGTTCCACCGGTGCGGGGCCCAAGATGGATTCCAATTGGTCCTCAGCCACTTGCACGTTCAAGTCAGGCTCGCGCGCGATGCGCACCGCCGCATGCCGCAACACACGGCCGATCTCGCGCTCGAGTTGCCGCACGCCCGCTTCACGCGTGTAGCCCGACGCCAACGCCCGCAGTGCGAGATCATTCAAATCGCATTGCGAGGCACTCAAGCCGCACTGCTGCAATTGGCGACCCAATAGGTATCGCCGGGCGATTTGCACCTTTTCTTCCAGCGTGTAGCCGGGCAGCTCGATCACCTCCATGCGGTCACGCAGTGGGGCAGGGACTTGATCCATGACATTGGCGGTGGCAATGAACACGACGTGACTCAAGTCAAAGGGCTGCCCCAGGTAGTTGTCGCGAAAGGTGCTGTTTTGTTCGGGGTCCAGCACCTCGAGCATGGCCGCCGTCGGGTCACCTTGCATGCTGGCCGACATCTTGTCGATTTCATCCAGCATCATGACGCAGTCTCGTGCTCCAGCCTTGCGCAATGCGGCGATGATGTGTCCGGGCATGGCACCGATGTAGGTGCGACGGTGTCCGCGTATCTCGGCTTCATCATGCACGCCACCGAGTGACACCCGCACAAAGGGTCGGCCTAATGCGCGGGCGATGCTCTGCCCCAGTGAGGTCTTGCCCACACCGGGAGGGCCGACAAAGCACAGAATCGGCGCACGCCCCGTGGGGTTGAGTTTCTTGATGGCCAAGAACTCCACGATCCGTTTCTTCACCCGGTCCAAGCCGTAATGGTCAGCTTCGAGCACCGAGCGTGCGGCGTCCACATCAATGGCCAGGGGTTGAGGCGCCTTCCACGGCAACTCGGTCATCCATTCCAGCCAGGTGCGCAACATGGAGTACTCACTCGAGGACTCTGACATGCGCTTGAGTCGGCCCAGCTCTTTCATGGCTTCGCGCTGAGCGTCTTCAGGCAACTCGGCGCGTGCCAGCGCCTCCTCCAAATCTTGGGTCGCTTGGCCGCTTTCGGTGGTGTCTCCCAACTCCTTCTTGATGGCCTTGAGTTGCTCCTCCAACAGCACGCGCCGCTGGCGATCGTCCAGCTGCACCTTGGTGCGCGCGCCAATTTCTTGGGATAGCCGCAACACTTCCAGCCGGTGTTGCACCAGTTTCAGCACGCGTATGAGGCGCTCTTCGACCGACAGTGTTTCCAACAAGCGCTGCTTTTCAACCGGCTCCACATCGATCAGGCTCGCTGCCAAGTCGGCCAAGCGAGAGGGAGAGCGAGAACCTTGCAGCGCCTGAATCACTTCGGCGGGCAGGCCCGGCAGCATGGCTAGCATCTCGGCGCCGCGTTGGCGCAACTGCAGCGCCAAGGCCTGCGCGGGTGTGCTCATGCCGTCTTCCTCAATCACTCGGATGCGCGCGGCCAAAAAGGGCTGGTCTTCCACGGGCTCCAAGATTTGCATCCGATGGAGCCCTTGGCACACCACGTGGATCTGGCCGTCCTCGGAGCGCGAGTGCTGCATCACCTGGGCCGAGGTGCCGATGGTGCACAAGTCTGCAACGCTGGGGTCGTCGAGTGTGGAGTCTTTCTGCAGCACCACGACGAAAGGATGTTGGTGACGAAGGCAGAACTCAAAGGCCGCCAAGGACTTGGGACGACCCAAGGTCAGCGGCACCATGATGTGCGGAAAGAGCACCACATTGCGCATGGGCACCACCGGCATCATGTCAGCCTCGAGGCCACAAGGCTCGCCCCCTTCAGGGCCTCGAGGCTCGGAACCCTCAAGATCGGTCGATCCCTCGTCTATCGCGTTCATGACATCCCTCCCGGGTGTCAGGCTACGGCCGTGGGCGATTGCGCCATTGAGCCTGCGCAACGTCAGGGTTTGTCGAAGCGCCAGGTCCAGATGAGATCGAGGGAGTTTTCCATGCCACTTTGGGCGCGCAGCGTGAAGCGCTGGGCAATGCGGTAAATCAATTGCCAAGTGCCGCTCGTGGCGTTGACGCCGCGTTCGTAGCCCACATACCAACGCTGGCTCAATTGCTTGCCCAGGCTGATGACAGTTTCCCGTACATCGGTGTCACCTTGTCGCAGCGACACATTGTCCAGACCGAATGCACGCATGAGTGAGTCGTTGGGTCCTTCACCTTCACCGGCCATCAAGGCCACGGCCGCGCGTTGCAACACCGCCGTGTCGGCACGCCCCAGTCCTTCAGAGCCTCGGCCCAAGACAAGCCAAGATAACTTGTCACTCTCGCTCATTGCGGGCTCGCTGTAAAGACGTACGCGAGGGTTGAGGGCAGGGCCGGTGATGGACACGCCCACCCGGTTGTCGATATTGGGCCGCAGGGCCAAAATGTCCAGACGGGCTGACTCCGGAGGACCGGAAAACGCCACCACCCCGCGTTCAATCTCCAGCTTTTGCCCGTAGGCCGCGTAGGTGCCGCCTGCCGCGTTCAATGAACCGCTCAGCGACAAATGCCCCTCCGGTGTGCTCAGTTGCACTTGGCCCTTGAGGGCCGTGTCGAGTCCCCGCCCCTTGACCTTGAGGTGGTCTCCCAAATCAATGGACACGGCCACTTGGTGGGCGCGCACCCACCGACTTGGACCGATAGGTTCAGCCACCGGGACGCGCGAATTGCCTTGACGCAGCACCACCACGTCGTCGTCCAGGGTGGGAGCGTCTCGGCTGGACAAGTCAAACAAGCCGCTGTCCACCTTGAGTTGCCCCTGGGCCTGGAGCAAGTCAGTTCGCAGCCCGACCGACCCTTGGCCCGACAAAACCAATTGCCGATCGACTCGCCCCAAGACGCGGAATTGCCGTGCGAGCAGATTCAACTGTGCCGTGGGCGTCAACCCCAAAGTGGCGACACCCTCGCCTGTCAGTTCGCCATCACCTGCGCGCAGTCGCAGCCGCTCCACACGGGCGGTTTCGCCGTTGAGCGCCACCTTGAGTTCGCCGTCTGAGAAGGCAATGCCTTGCAGCAAATTGCGCACGTCCACGCCTTGCGCCACGAGCTCTCCGGTGAATTGAGGCGCCCCAAACCGGCCTCCCAGCTTGGCGGAGGTGTTCAGAGATCCGGCGATGCGCCAACCGGGAGGTACCCAGGCCGACCAGATGTTCAGATTGGCCACCGACAAGTCCAATGCGCCTTCCAAGGTGGCTTGCGCATCGGGCCAGCGCAGGCTCGCAGCGGTGCGCAAGGTGAATTCGCCAGACAACTGCCCCAGGGACTTGCCGGCGAGCTTTGGCATTACTTTCCATACCCCGTCGCGTGCGCTCAAGGTCAGCTCCGCGGCCGTCAACCCCATGGCTTGGGTCGAACCGTTGTCCGTCAAGATCAAATCGCCGCTCTCACGGCGCAGCACCCATTGCGCGTCGAAATTTTCGGCGGCACGCAGGTTCACTCGCGCGGCGACCTTCAAGTCACCGCTCCAAGCCCCCTGCGTGGCGCGCTGCAAGAAGGCAGCCACGGGCGTGGGTGGCACCTCGGCCTGCAAGACCAGGTCTTGCCGCGAGCCGCTCATTTGGTACACAAATTCTTCCCACTTCAGCGGCACGCCAGAACCTGCTTGGCCGCCTGTCGCTGCGGAACCTCCCGCAGCGATCAGGGCCTGCCCCGCCGCCGCTCGAACGGCACTGATCTGCCCTTCGGGCGTGATGCGCACTTCGCCTTTCAACCCTTGCGCATCAAACCAAGAACCCTCGGGACGCACAGTCCCTTTGAGCTGGCCGTCCCAGACGCCTGCGGTGAGCCGGTTGAATTGCCCGCGCCACAGGCCACCGCCTTCTGCCTGAGCTTCCCAGCTGCCTTCACCGACCAACTGGGCCTGAGTGCCAGCGCCTGGCTTCAGCCCCAAAGCACGCTCCAACCACGCGGGGGTGTGCACCGGTGCGGCAGCTTCCAGTTGCAGACGATGAGACTGCGAAGACCCCTGCACCGAGGCCCGCAACATCTTCACGCGTTGTGCTGCCCAGGCCGCATCCTGCACGTCCACTTGGACATCCACGGGTTGGTCTTTGCCGGTGGCCACTTGCCACCGGGCGGACCCTTCTGCCACGGTCAACTCGCCCACCGTCAGGCCGCGAGTTTTCACCGTCCCCGAGGTACGAAGCCGAGGCCAGCGTCCTTCGACCAGCACTTGAGCCTCAGCCGTGCCTTGACGAGGGATCCAAGCGCTCAATGAGGGGTGGATGCTGGCCAGCGGGCCCAAATCACCCAGGGCTTGACCTTGAATCTGCAAGCGCAACTGGTCGGCGTCGCCGGGGCTCAAGGGGTCGCCCGAGCCGTCGAATTCCAGCCGATTGCGGCCCGCCCGCCATTCGCCGCGCACACGGCTGCGAGCTGTGGTGCGAGCGTCACGACGTGAGTCGGTGGCCTCGCGCTCCATGCGCAGGAATCCCTCCATAGACACCCCAGCAAGCTGCGACGGCGCGAGGTCCAAGCGGCCCTCGCCTTGTAGCGATTGCAGCCACTCGGGCACGGCCCGTGGGGTAGCGGATGCAGGGGCTTGAAGATCCAGTTGCCATCGGGCGTTCAGACGGTTGGGGCCACGTCGCCAGGCCGTCCCTTCGGGCCCCGGATACCATGCGGCGGGGTCAAAGCCTGACAGCGTGCCTTCGCTGCGTGCCTGCCAGCGCTGATGTCCCTTGTCGCGATGCACCCTGAGCTTGAGATCCGCAGTGGCCGCACCCGAGGTGGCTTGCAGACGCTGTATTTCCAGACCTTGGGCAGAGAACTCGCCCTGAGTGACCAAGGTCACCACCTGCGGCGCCGCGTCGAGTCGACCCTCGAGTTCTCCAAGCCATCCCACCATGAATGGCGCCGTGGGTGAAGATCCGCCTAGGGTGGCGCCACCGCGCCAGCGCAGCGACAAAGGGCCCGACAAGCGCATGGCGGGTGCGCGGTGGTCCATGAGTTGAGGGCGCAGATCCTGCACCTTGGTGTCAAGCGAAAGTTCTTGCCCCGTCCACGTCCCGCGTCCACTCCAGCGCCCTGAAGGTGTCAGCTCTAGACCTGGACCGCGCCGTTCACGCGCACCTCTGAGGACTTTCGTCGGCGGGCTTTCGCGACTCGCAGCCAGGGTGATCTCAAACGACCGAATCTCTGCTTTGTCCGAGCTCAGAGCAGGTGACTGCGCCTCCGCGCGCATCCGGGCCACGGGCAGCAAACCTTGATCCCACCGACCAGGCCTCTCGTTTTGAAGGTCCATCTTGGCCTCCACCGCGGAAGATCGATCTTTGCGACCCAAGGAGGCTTGCCCCGACAACCGCGTGTGGGGGAGGGAGGGCACCAAGGATTTCAAGTCCAAGGCGCGCGTGCTGAGTTGCAAGGCGCCAAGCGGCCAGGCGTGAAAGGGCAGCACTTGCAGAGAGGCATCCAATTGCGGTCCGGTCGAAGCGGTAACCCCGCCGGCCTGCATCACCCACGGATCCCCTCTCAGTTGAGCCTTCACCGTGAAATCGGTGAAAGTACCCGCAGCTTGGGCCTCGGCGTTGAAATGAGGACCCTCGCGGGGTGTGGCCTGCACCGAGGCTTGCACCTTGAATGGCGAATCAGCCTCTAATTGAGCCTGGCCTTGAGCGCGGGCATGGCCCCAGTCGAATGTCAAGGCCAACACCTCGTGTCTGGCTCCTGCATCGCGACCCAGGTGAACGCGTCCTTGGGCCGCTCGGAAGGGCTCCAGTGCATCCACGCGCACATCGTCCGCTTGCACCCGCTGCACCTGAATTTCCAGGGGCAGGCGCATGGACCCAGGCGGCGCAATGGCCTTGCCCGAAGGAGGTCCTGTGTGCACCACCACCTCACGCGCCACCAGCGAATCGGCCTTGACGCTGGCCCAAAGGCCGGGTCCGGTCCACCAGCGCCACTGCGCGCCTTGCCACTCAAAGTCCGTGATCTCCACAAAGGCTCGACCTTGCGACCAAGCCACCCGCAATTTGTGCGCGCCAAACTGAGGACCCAGCAAGGGGCCGTGAGGGCGCTCCACCTCAATCTTCACCACTGGAATCAACGTCAACAGGGGCAGCAGACCCCGCGTGCCGGCCTCGGTGTGCAAAATGCCAAAGGCCGCCAGGCCGAACCCCAGGGGAACGCCCACCGCGCACACGACCAAGGTGCGCCACAGGCTGCGGGCCAATGCGAACCGGGCCTTTGGCGCGGCGGACTCAACCGGCGGGACGGCAGAGGGGTCGGCAGGTGGCATGGGGGAGGACATCACCCTCCATTGTCCACGCAGCCGGGACTGCGCGTGCCCCCACCCCCTTGGTTTTTTGAAGGTAGCATTCGCGCTTCACGAACCGGTGAGGTTTCACCGTATTGGGAGCCATGATGAATTCGATTCAGCGCCTGTTGGGTGTGACACTGGGGCTGTTGGTCTGTGGCATGACCTCGGCACAGACTTTGCGCGTGGGCCTGGCTGAAGACCCTGATGTGCTGGATCCCACTCTGGCGCGCACCTTCGTGGGCCGCATCGTGTTTGCGGCCTTGTGCGACAAACTGGTCGATGTGGACGAGAAGCTCAACTGGGTGCCGCAATTGGCCCAAAGCTGGCAATGGTCGGCCGATAGCAAGGCCCTGACCATGAAGTTGCGACCTGGCGTGACCTTTCACGACGGCGAGAAGCTGGATGCGGCAGCGGTGAAGTTCAACCTGGAACGCCACAAGACGCTGGCGGGCTCCAATCGCCGTGGCGAACTGGCGCCCCTGACCAGTGTGGACGTGGTGGACCCCTTGACCGTGAGATTGAACCTGACCGCGCCGTTCTCACCCCTGTTGGCGGCCCTGTCCGACCGCGCTGGGATGATGGTGTCCCCCAAAGCCGCGCAGGCTGCCGGCGCCAACTTTGGGGCCCGCCCGGTGTGTTCGGGGCCCTACAAATTTGTGGAGCGGGTGGCGCAAGACCGCATGGTGTTGGAGCGCTACGACGGCTACTGGAACAAGGCCGACGTGCACTTTCAACGCATCGTGTACACGCCCATCATCGATGCCACGGTGCGTCTGGCCAATCTCAAATCCGGGCAACTCGACATCATCGAGCGCTTGGCACCGTCGGACGTTGAAAAGCTTCAACAAGACAAGCGTTTCAAGGTGTCGCGCATCACTGAGATCGGCTACCAAGGCATCACCATCAACATCGGCAAGAGCGACCAGGCGCAAAAGAATCCCTTGGGTCGTGATGCGCGTGTGCGCGAGGCCTTTGAGCTGTCTTTGGACCGACAAGGCTTGGCGCAGGTCGTGATGGACAACGAAGCCACGGTGGGCAACCAATGGGTGGCTCCGCAGAATCCGTATTACGCCAAAAACGTGCCTGTGCCCAAGCGTGACGTGGCCAAGGCGCGGGCCCTGCTTAAAGAGGCAGGTGTGCCCAACCCAAGCTTCACCTTGGTGGCTCCTACCACCTCCGATGCACAGCGCCTGGCGCTGGTGGTGCAGGCCATGTCGCGCGATGCGGGCTTCGACGTCAAGATCCAGGCTGCTGAGTTCGCCACCTCACTCAACATGGCCGACAAGGGCGACTTTGAGGCTTACGTGCTGGCCTGGAGCGGACGCCCGGACCCTGACGGCAATGTCTTCAGTTTCCATGGCTGCAAACAACCGCTCAACTACGCGGGATATTGCGATGCGCAGACCGATGCGTGGCTCAACGAGTCCAGATCCCAGCGCGACGCCGCAGACCGCAAGAAGACGTTTGAAAAGATCGCAGCGAAGGTGCTCAAGGAGCGCCCCGTGATCTACCTGTATCACCGCAATTGGTTGTGGGCCTACAACGGCAAGTTGTCGGGCGTGCGCGGCATTCCCGATGGACTGCTGCGCGTGAGTGGGTTGAAGATGGCGCCTTGACCCATGTGGGCCTATCTGGCGCGTCGGCTCGCCACCATCGTCCCGACGTTGCTGTTGGTGTCGATGCTCATATTCGCACTGCAGCAATTGCTGCCGGGTGACCCGGCCAAGATCTTGGCAGGCGAAGAGCAAGACCCCCAAGTCATCGCCTACCTGCGTGCGCGCATGCACCTGGATGAACCCTTGCCGGTGCGTTACGCCTATTGGATGGCCGGGGTGTTGCAGGGCGACTTGGGTGAGTCGGTACGCACCCAGCAAGCAGTGCTGGACCTGGTGTTTCAAAAACTCCCGGTGACCGTTGAACTGGGGCTGATGGCCATGTGCATTGCGCTGCTCATTGGGGTGCCCTCAGGGATCGTGTGCGCGGTGGGCCGCGGTGGCGTGTGGGACACGGTGGCCAATGCCTTTGCCTTGTGGGGCCTGTCCACCCCCAATTTTTGGTTGGGCATCTTGCTCATCTTGCTGTTTTCGGTGCAGCTCGGGTGGTTGCCCGCCTCGGGCTATGTCAGCCCCTTCGAAGACTGGCGTGCCAACTTGAGTGCCATGATCATGCCGGCCTTTGTGCTGGGCAATGCGATCGCGGCTGTCTTGATGCGCCACACCCGCAGCGCCATGCTGCAAGTGTTGTCTTCTGATTACGTGCGAACGGCACGTGCCAAGGGCCTGAGCGAGTCCACCGTGGTGCTCAAGCACGCATTTCGCAACGCCTTGACCCCCATCCTCACCCTGGGGGCCTTGGAGTTGGGTACCTTGTTGTCGGGTGCAGTGCTCACCGAGCAGGTCTTTTCCATCCCCGGATTTGGCAAACTGATCGTGGACGCCGTGTTCAACCGAGATTACGCGGTGGTGCAGGGCGTGGTGCTCATCACGGCCACCACCTACATCACGCTCAATTTGTTGGCCGACATGGCGGCTTTTGTGGTGAACCCGAGGCTGCGGCCTTGAAGGTGACCAGCTCGTGTCCATGTCCGCCTCGCCACCTGCATCGTTGATGGGTCCCGCCGTGTCATCGGGGCCTTGGCAGCGAGCGTTTCGCAAGCTGTTGCGGCGCCGGGCAGCCGTATTTGGCGGCCTGGTCGTGGTTGGGTTCGTGGCCCTGGCCCTCCTGGCGCCTTGGCTGGCCACTCACGACCCCTTGGCCACCAGCTGGAGCGCCCTGCGCAAGGCACCTTCTGTTGAACATTGGTTCGGCACCGATGAGATCGGCCGTGATGTCTTTTCTCGTGTGGTGTGGGGCACCCGTGCATCCTTGCTGGCAGGTGTGGTGTCCGTCTCCATTTCTCTGTGCTTGGGCGTGCCTTTGGGCCTGCTCGCGGGCTTCGTGGGAGGCGCGGTGGATCACTTCATCTCCCGCCTTACCGATGCGTTCTTGGCCTGCCCCTTCTTGATCTTGGCCATCGCCTTGGCCGCTTTTTTGGGTCCGAGCCTCACCAACGCCATGATCGCGATTGGCGTGTCTGCCACGCCCGTGTTTGTGCGCCTCACCCGAGCCCAAGTGCGTGATGTGAAAGTAGAGGATTACATCGAAGCCGCGCGAGCGCTGGGCAATCCACCGTGGCGCGTGGCCGTGCGGCACATCCTGCCCAACGTCACGGCACCGCTTATCGTTCAGTCCACGCTGGCCGTGGCCTCTGCGGTCATCGCCGAGGCCAGCCTGTCGTTCCTAGGATTGGGCCAACAGCCGCCGGCACCCAGCTGGGGCAGCATGCTCAACACGGCCAAGAACTTCGTGGACCAAGCGCCTTGGATGGCCATTTGGCCGGGTGCGTCGATCTTCGCCTTGGTGCTGGCCTTCAATTTATTGGGGGATGGACTGCGCGACGCGTTGGACCCTCGCCAGCGCTGATCGTCAGAACACGATCCCGACACTGAAGTGCAGCCTGGCGTGACGCAGTTGATGCGCCCAGGCCAAATCCAAGCGCAACGGCCCCACGGGGCTGCGCCAACGCACCCCTACGCCGGTGCCGACATAGGCCTTGTAGTCCTTGAAATTCTCTGTCGCGTTGCCGGCATCCACAAACACGGCCCCCCACAATTGCGGCATCGAATCCACAAAGGGCCGTGCCAACTCTACGCTGGCCGTCAACAGCGCATTGCCGCTGCCCACGATGCCGTCGGCCGTGGGGCCCAAGGTGCGATAGCCGTAACCTCGCACCGAATCGTCACCGCCTGCACGAAACCGCAACGATTCGGGCACCTCTAGACCCCCGGGCGCCACCACCTGACCCGCCTCGAGCCGCGCTTGGCTGTACCAACGATCGCCGAGCGGCAAGTACCCCGTCAAGCGACCATAGGCTCGCCCAAAGCCCCCCGAAATCCCGCTGCTGGACCGTGCGGTACCGGCGCCGGCTTGCAGGGCCAAGGTCCAGCCCTCAGTGGGCAGCAGGGGGTTGTCGATATCACGCCACGACCAGTTCATATTGGTCGAGTAAGCCGTGGAGTCGGTGCGCTGAAGGTCGGTGGTCCGTGCCGAGCGGTCGAATTCAAGAAAATAAAAACGATCGATGCGCGGCGAGTCTTGCGCGCGCCCCAGTTTAAGTTTTTGCGACAGCACGGTGTCTGAACTGCTCACCAAACGCTCAATGCCCACACCCGTGACCCATCGGTACAACGCGGCGTTATGGTGAGTGCTCAATTCGCCGTCCCAGGCTTGGCGTGACTTGCCCCATTCGACCTTGTTGCGCGCAGTGGCGTCGGCATCCATCAATCGGCGGTGAATGTGCTCTGCAGTCAGACGAGGACCGGTGTTGGCGCTGAAACCCACACCCAGGGTCAGTTGCTGCAGGGGCATCTCAGACAACTGCAGCGTCAGCTTGGCGGCCTGCGCTTGCAGCGGGTTGGGGTCCACCACCAAGGTGACGCGCTCGTACAGCCCCGACTTTTGCATGCGGTCCTGGGCATCGAGCAAGCCCGACTCCAACAACGGCGCTCCCGCCCCCATGGCCAACAGGTTCAGAGCAATCTGAGGGTCCTGATGTGTCAATCCTTCCACCGCGATGTCGCCCAGTTTGAACAGCGGCCCGGAGGACAAGGTCACCGCCAACTCGGCGTGGTGCTGCTGCGGATCGATGCGAACGTGGGAGTGCACCAAAGTCGCCGCCAAATAACCCATGCCTCTCAAACGCGCCAAGGCCTGGTCTTTGGCATCCGACCAATCGGGGTTCCTGAAGGGGCGTGCATTTTTGAGTGGCCAACCCGAACGCCAAGCTGCGAGCGTCGCAAGGGCCTGAGCATCCCCCTCCTTGGCGGCGTCACCCAGAGGGCCGGTGACCTCCAACTGACTTTGAGTGATTCGCGTTTGTGGGCCCGCCGTGAGTTCCAATTGAACCCGATCGCCCCCCAACGAAGTGCCCGCCCCTTGGCGGGTGATCTTGACAGTGGGCGCGAAATAGCCTTCGGTCTGTAGAAGATCTCGCACCTGACCCGGCGTGGCGTCCAGCAAGCGAGACAATTCGGAATCGGTCACTGCCTCGCCCTGCGCGATCTGGGCCAATCGGGTGAGGTCGAGGTGCTTTTCCAATACGGCCTTCAACGCTGTAGGGGCCACGATGTCTACCGTGAGCATCGCGGTCTTGGGGCTCGACGCTTCAGCCGAAGTGGGCGCATTGCCAGCGTTGGCAGATCCTGGCGAGGCCACCATGAGGGTGCTGGGCAAGCCCGTGGGCATCCATGCGCAACCGCTCAAAACCGCCACGCCAAGCATCGCGGACCACAACGTACACGACCTCGAGCGCAGCCTGCACAGCCGCAGCACCCCTGCGACCATGACTTTATTTGCTCAAAAGGCGCATGGCGCCTTCGAGGCCAGCCAGAGTGAGCGGGAACATGCGTTGGTTCATCAGTTGCTGAACAATGGCAATGCTCTGCCGATACTGCCAGACCCCTTGAGGCTCAGGATTGATCCAGGCGAACTTGGGGAAGGCGTGGGTGAGTCGTTGCAACCACTCGGCACCCGGCTCCTCGTTGTTGTATTCCACGCTGCCGCCAGGTTGCACGATCTCATAAGGACTCATGGTCGCATCACCCACAAAGATGAGGCGATAGTCTTTGTTGTACTTGCGAATGATGTCCCAGGTCGGAAATTTTTCGCTGAAACGGCGCCGGTTGTTCTTCCACATGTAGTCGTACACGCAGTTGTGGAAGTAATAAAACTCCAAGTGCTTGAACTCCGTCTTGGTGGCGCTGAACAATTCTTCCACACGGTGGATGTGCTCGTCCATGGTGCCGCCCACATCCATGAGCAACAACACCTTCACGTTGTTGTGCCGCTCGGGCACCATCTTGATATCCAGCAAGCCCGCATTGGCGGCCGTGGAGTGAATCGTATCGTCCAGGTCGAGTTCTTCGGCGGCCCCCTCGCGCGCAAAGCGACGCAGACGCCGCAGGGCCACCTTAATGTTGCGGGTACCGAGTTCTTTGGTGTCGTCGTAATCTTTGTAGGATCGTTGATCCCACACTTTCACAGCGCTGCGGTTGCGACCTTTGTCTTGCCCGATGCGGATGCCCTGGGGGTTGTAGCCGTAGGCTCCAAAGGGGCTGGTGCCTGCCGTGCCAATCATGCGATTGCCACCCTGGTGACGCTCTTTTTGCTCTTCAAAACGCTTTTTGAGCGTTTCCATCAGTTCGTCCCACCCCATCTTTTCGATGGCGGCTTTTTCTTCGGGAGAGAGCTCCAACTCCAGCGTCTTGCGCAACCACTCCAGGGGCACCTCTTGCGTGAAGTCCGTCAACATCTCCACGCCTTGGAAGTACGCCGAGAACGCGCGATCGAACTTGTCGAAATGGGCTTCGTCCTTCACCAAGGTCGTGCGCGACAGGTAGTAAAACTTGTCCAGGGTGGGGCCGGTCTCATCGTCGATCACGCCGGCCTTCAAGGCTTCCAGCAGTGACAGGTATTCACGCACCGAGACCGGTACTTTGGCGGCTCGCAGGGTGTAAAAGAAATTGATCAGCACGGCGCCAGTCCTGATGACCTACTGTTTGCGGACTGCGGGATCGTGCCGGCGCAGCCACTCAAAGAACTCTCGGTACCACACCTGACTGTTGCACGGCTTGAGGATCCAGTGGTTTTCATCGGGGAACCACAGGAGCCGAGCTTCTACCCCCTTGGCTTTGAGGGTGTTGTAGTAGGCGAGCCCTTGCGCATCGGGCACTCGGTAGTCCAAGGCGCCATGAATCACCAGGGTGGGTGTTCGCATGCCCTTGGCAAAGGCATGTGGGCTTTGACCGTGCACTTGCGCCATGTCGTTCCAATACCAGGCGCCCAGTTCTTTGGCGTGCCAGGTGTAGGCGTCATCGGCAAACATGGCCGTCCAGTCAAAGCAGCCCGCATGACAAATGTAAGCCGCATAGCGGCCGGGCTTCACATGGGCATTCATCCAAGCCACCATGTAACCGCCATAGCTGCCGCCGGTGGCAAAGACCCGGGTTTTATCGGTCCAAGGTTTGCGCAGCAGCCAGGTGGTGGCCGCCTCAATGTCTTTGAGCTCGAGCTCGCCCCAGCGGTGGGTGATGCTGTCCAAAAACGCGTGCCCAAAGCTCGAAGAGCCGTGGTAGTTGACGCTCGCCACCACATAGCCCTGTGCGGCAAACGCCTGAGTGTTCCAGCGGTAATGCCACACATCGCCGGCGGACGCGTGCGGTCCACCGTGTATGTTGTGCATGAGCGGGTAGGTCTTTTTGGAGTTGAACCCGGGGGGATAGGTCAGCCACACCTGGATCGGGTCTCCCTGAGCACCCTTGATCCAGACTTCTTCCGTGCGGCCCAGATGCAACCGTTGCAGCAGCTCATCGTTGAACGACTCGAGACGACGAGGCGGCTGGGTGCCGTCGGACGTGTGCGCATGCAGTCGACCTGGATGTTGGGCCGAGTCGGCCAGCGTCACCAGCGTGTGGGCTGCTTGGTCAAAGGCATCCACGCAGCCTCCTTCCACCACCCG
>CAZCJB010000055.1:0-1515 GCA_964498795.1 uncultured Rubrivivax sp.
TCAAGGAGCACCGACTGAGCCTTGTCGCAGGCGGCTTCCAGCATGAAGTCAGAGCAGTTTTTTCCAAGCAGGTGTGCGGCCTGGACGATCTAGTCACGCTGTTGAGGCAGGGCTCGCAAATTGATGGCGGCATCACGCATGGCTATCTCCAAACGAATACACAACAGATATACGAAACCTGGCCGGATGTGTAGCTGTTGTCAACACATAGCTGGAGAAATCCTGACCGACAAACTCTGCGCGTTCATCGAACGGTTGCCCCATGTGAAGGGGTTCAGAACGGCCTTGGACCAGAGCCTGATCGGCCAGCTCAAAAACTCAGCGTCTGGCCTTCGGTCATGGGCACCACCTTGATCGTGCTGCCTTTCATCGCCTGCTCGAATTCGGCCAGTGTGCCCTTGGCCAGTGGGTTGGAGTTGTAGTGGATCGGCATCATCACCAGATCTGGCTTGTAGCGCTCAGCGATGAATTTCATGTCGCCGAACAGGCCGGTGTCGCCCATGTGCCAGATCTTGAACCCGTTTTCCAGCTCGATGATGTAGCCCACTGCTTCGCCGGCCGGATGAGCCTCCAGTTTGCCGGTCGTCGGGTTGGGATGCACGATCAGCGATGAATGCTCGGCCGCCACGGCCGTGACCTTGATGCCGGGAAAGGGCCGCACGTTTCCACTCTTGTTGAAGCGGTGTCCAAGGTTGGCGGGGATCAGCCCCAGTGTGATCAGGGGCGTGACCATGTCAGCCGGGCCGTATAGGATGGCGTTGTTGAGCTTGGCCAACTCAGGCGCGTCGCCGAGGTGGTCCACATGTCCGTGGGTGACCAGCAGCATGTCGACCTTGCCCAGCGCTTTCAGGTCGGTCTTGTAAGGTGCGGGCGCTTTCGGGCCGTTGGTGAGCCACGGGTCGATCAAGATGGTTTTGCCCCCAGGCGTTTTGATTCGAAAGCCGGCCTGCCCCAGCCAGAGCAGTTCTGTCTTGCCGGAGGTGGTTTGTGCGTGGACCGTGGGCGCGCCGCACAGCGCAGCGATCATCAGCCCGAGTGCGGCGAGTGGAGCCAAGAAGCGCGAAATCGGCAGCATGGGACACCTGTCGTCATCAGGTTAGACATGCAGGGTAACAATGGGAATCAATTCAAACAAGTCCACTCGATGGAGTTGCAATCAAAACTCATCCGACTTTGAGACATGACCCGTCAACTTCAATTCGGCGCTGACATGGTTCCACGCAAAGTCCACCCGGTTGTTGCCGCGAGCTCGCGCATTGTCAACTCGAAGCAACGCCTGACGTACTCCCGCGCTGACGCTGTCGATCACGGGAACCGGTATGCCCGCTTGAATTTCGGCCGCAAGACCGGCCAGGCCGGCGCCGCCCAGCACGAGGGCATCTGCGCCGGTGCGCTCCCAAGTATCCAGACACGCGCGCTGCAGCAAGGTGCGCGCGCGCGGCCGGTCCTGTGCCAACTGCGCACCCGAAGGCATCACAGTGTGTACGCCTAGCAGGGAATCTGCGAACCCGAGCA
>CAZCJB010000055.1:1525-16370 GCA_964498795.1 uncultured Rubrivivax sp.
TCCTGCGCCAGCGAGCGGAAGGCATCTGCATCTGCCAGCCGCCGCAGCATGGGCTTCCAACGCTCACCGCCAGTCACAACCGCAAAGCGACCCATGGCACGGGCTTCCTCGAATGCAGCCTCGGCCAATCCGGTGACCGCAGCTGCGCTGGTCTCGCGCAGTGCGAGCAGACCTGGGTCGCCAAAACAGCCAATCAGCACGGCATCCGCATCAGGTGCGTTGCTGGCAAGATCACTCGCCCAAGCGTCCAGCGTGGCATGGCCCGCCACGGCATAGCTGGCCTCGCAGGAAATGTACGGGGCACCGAAGCGCGCAGTCACCGCGCGCACCTGCACATCCTGGCCCGATAGGCACCGAGCATGCTGCAGCAGCAAGGCTGTCACGCTGGAACTTGTGTTTGGGTTGATGATCAGCAACTGGCGCATGGGCGGTCCGTCGGCGGTGCAATCAGGTGCCTGTTGATTGGGCGTTGAAAAGTGACAGGAGGTCTGGCGCTTCGTCCCGACTGTCGGAAAAACTCAGCTGTGACTCCAGACGGTCTAAGTGCTCGCGCATCAGCCGGCCCGCCAAGCGTTTGTCGCGCAGCTTCATCGCATTGAGCAAGGCACGATGCTCCAGGCAGCCGCAGGAGGCCATGTCGGTACGCGTCTGGGCATGATCATCGCCGTAGGTCATGAGGATGAGCGAGGTACGAGAAATGAGTTCGCGCAAGATGCGTCCCAGCGTGTGGTGACCGGAAGCATTGGCGATGTGTAAATGGAAGTCACCGGACAGGCGGATAGCGCGGTGGATGTCATCGTTGGCGCGCGCATCCTCCTCATTGGCGATGCAACGCGCCAGGGTTTCAATGTCATGTGGAGTGGACACCGCGATGAAGCATTCAATCAACGTGGGCTCGATCATGCGCCGCACTTCGAACACTTCACGCGCCTCCTTTTCGGTGGGTTGGGCCACCATGGCGCCGCGGTGAGGCGTGAGCGTGACAAGCTGCTCGTTGGCCAGTCGCACCAGCACCGGACGTATGCGTGTGCGAGACACGCCAAAGGCAGCCGCCAGCTTTTCTTCGATGAGCTTGGTACCGGGTGGCAGCCGGTGGTCCAAGATGGTGGCCACCATGCGCTCATAGATTTTGTTCTCGGTTAGGACGACGGGCGCGTTCATGTGTCTCGCTGGATCTTTCTGCGTTTGGCCAGCAGCGTCCCGAGGCCTACGGCCACTCCCATTACGAGAAAAGATATCACCATTGTGACGGTCCCTAGTGCATAGATGGACGGTGTGGTCACGGTTGTGGTCAGACCCTGCAGCTCCAGCGGTAGCGTATTCACGTCTCCGATAGCCTGCGAGGTGCGGGCAATCTCGTCCCAGCTCAGCGTGAAGCCAAACATACCGATTCCCACCACTGATGGCGCAATCAGCGGCAGGACCACATGGCGGAAGGTCTGCCAGGGGGTGGCACCCAGATCGCGCCCCGCCTCCTCATAAGCGGGATTGAACCGGTTGAACACCGCAAACATAATGAGCAAGCCAAAGGGCAGCGTCCAGGTCAGATGTGCGCCCAACGCCGATGTGTAGATGCCCAATGCAGTGCCGTAGTTTTCCAGCGTGCTGTCCATCCCCAGCGCTTCTAAGATTCTTTTAATTGCACCATCCAGAAGCCGGAATTCCAGCCCGATGCCCAGCGATACGATGATGGACGGCATGATCAGGCTGGCCACCACGACGAAGAACAACCAGTTGCCTCCGCGCAGCCGCTTGCGAAATGCCAGGCCTGCCAGCACTGAAAAGACGATAGTGATGGCCATCGTGAGGAGACCCAGGCCCAGAGAACGTACCAGAGCCGCACCAATATCCACCACGCCCAGCCCCTCGGCCAGCTTGTGGAACCAGTGCGTAGACCAGCCGCGCATCGGAAACGTGAGTCCGCCCTCGGGCCCCTGGAAGCTGAGCGCCACGATGACGAGCATCGGACCGTACAGAAACAGGACATAAGCGGCGAAAAAGGTAGCGAGCAGCCAGAACGCAGACGGGAATTTGCCGCTGACCATGCTCACAACTCCTTGCGGATATCAACCATGCGTGTCAGCGCCCAGATGATCAGCAGCACCACACTGAGCAGCACCACTGCATTGGCCGCAGCCAGCGGGAACTGTAGGTAGGACGTTTGAACCTGGATGATTTTGCCAACCGAAGCAATCTGCTGGCCGCCCATGACGCCAATGGTCACGAAGTCGCCCATCACTATGGTGATGACAAAGATGGAGCCGATGATGATGCCGGTGCGGCACAGCGGAATGATGACGTTCCACAGCGTTTGCCATCCCGACGCCCCGCCGTCGCTGGCGGCCTCCAGCAGGTTGCGGTCGATGCGCATCATGCTATTGAAGATGGGTACGATCATGAAGGTGGTGTAGAGGTGAACGAACGCCAGCACCACCGAGAAATTCGAAAACAGTAGCCACTCCACCGGTTGGCTCACCATGCCAGCCGACAACAGCACATCATTCACCAGTCCGTTGCGTCCCAGGAGCGGTACCCACGCAATCATGCGGATGACATTGGATGTCCAAAACGGGATGGTGCACAGGACGAACAATATCGTCTGCATGCCTGCTGAGCGCACATGAAAGGCAAGAAAGTATGCCACGGTGAATCCCGTCACCAGTGTCAGGAACCATACCATTACACAGAACTGAAACGTGGACAGGTAGGTCTTGAAGGTGACGCACATGTCGTCGCCAAAGATGCAGCCTTGAAACACGGACACATAGTTCTTGAAGGTGAAGTCGGGCAGCAACTCGTACTGGTTGTAGTCCCAGAAGCTCACCATCACTACCAGAGCCAGAGGGATCAGGAAAAAGAGCGCAAATACTGCAGTCAGTGGCAGAGCCTGCCACCAAGCCGCAAGGCTGCGGCCTGGGGCAGATTGGCCCGGAAGTGAAGGTGTGCCCGGAGCGCTCATCGGCGCGTCACTTCCGTGGAGGAGGCATCAGGCGGCAACGAATTCGTTCCACTTCTGCACCATGTAGGCGTTTTCGTCCATCACGGCATTCCAGCAGGCGATGCCGCCCATGCGCTGCTCGTAGCTACCGCCGTCGCGGCTTTCACCCTTCTTGGCCAGCACGTCACCGTTGGGACTCTTGATGTCAGAAGTGGCGGGCTTACCTTCCATCCAGTAGGCCCACTCGTACGGCTCCATCTTGGCCTTGGCGGTTTCCAGCACAGCGCTGTAATAGCCCTGTCGGTTGAGGTAAGCGCCAGCCCAGCCGTCGAGGAACCAGTTGATGAACTCATAGGCGGCATCGAGCTTCTTACCAGTAAGCGTCGCCGGCAGGCCGAAGCCAGCCGCCCATGCCCGATATCCCTCCTTGAGCGGCTGGAAATTGCAGGCAATGCCCTTGGTGCGCACAGCCGTTACTGCAGGTGACCACATCGACTGGATGACCACCTCGCCCGAAGCCATCAGGTTCACCGACTCATTGAAGTCTTTCCACAGGCTACGGAACTGGCCCGCCTTCTTCGCTTCGATCAATGTTTTGATGGTGAGGTCAATTTCCTTCTTGGTCATGTTGCCCTTGTCGGGGTACTTGTAGAGTCCCATGGCTTCCACCACCATCGCTGCGTCCATGATGCCGATGGAAGGGATGTTCAGGATGGCTGCCTTACCCTTGAATTCGGGATTGAGCAATTCGGACCAGGAGTTGATAGGGCGCTTGATCAGGTCGGGGCGGATGCCCAGGGTGTCTGCGTTGTAGGTGGTGGGGATGAGCGACATGAACTGTGTAGGGCTTTTGGCAAAGACCTTGCTCTTTTCACCCTCAAGGAAAATCACTTTCTTGGGTGCCGTGCCCTGATCGCCCACGGCCTTGCCGGCCACGGTGCCAGTCGTGAACAGCGACGTGATCTTGCTGGCGTTCTTGATACGCTTGGTGTCGATGCCCTTGAGGTTACCCGTGGGCACGATGTTCTTGAGCGAAAAGTATTCGGTGTCGATCAAGTCGAAGCTGTTGGGCGCTGTGACCGCGCGCTTGGTCACATCGTCCGTGGTGACGGCAACATACTGGATCTTGATGCCGGTATCTTTTTCAAACTTTTCACCGATCGCCTTGTCCTGGTTCACCGCGGTGCCTAGGTAGCGCAGCACGATGGGGTCGGCCGAGTGCACTGCCGGAAACATGCCGGTGGCCAAGATACCGGCCGTGCCCTTTAGCAGCGTACGGCGCTGCACGGGAGATGCGGAGGAAAGCGTATCTTTAAGGTCGTCAGCCATTGAAAACTCCTTTAATGGAAGTGGCGGGGTTGAAATCTTCTTGCGAAGACGGGTGGGGGAAACTCATTGGCGCAGTGGGTGTGCGGCATCAGGTGACCAGCTCAGCTGCAAGTGATCGCCAACGGCATAAGGGCGCTGGGCAAAAGTCGCCTCGGACAGCATCACAGAGATTTCGGCAGTGGTCGACGCATTGACTGAGGTACCGGGATTTTGCAAACCCAGCAGCACATAGGTGCCTTGGTATTCGATGTCGGTGAGCACGGCCATTCGCGAATGCCTCGGGTCCACCGGCGTATCCGTGAGTACTTCGCCCGCGGGCATCACCTGAAACTGGTCAGTGCGCACGACGACCTTACCCTCGGGCGTGTCCAGCACGTTATGACCGCCCATGAAGCGAGCCACGAATTCACTGGCCGGGCGGTTGTATACCTCATGCGGACTGCCCAACTGCTCAATCACACCGTGGTTCATCACCACCATCGTGTCGGCCAAGGCCATCGCCTCTTCCTGCGAATGTGTGACGTGAATGAAAGTCAAACCCAGTTCTTTCTGCCAGCGTCTCAGCTCGGCTCGCATCTGGATGCGTAAGAATGGGTCCAGAGCCGAAAGCGGCTCATCGAGCAGCAGCACCCTTGGCTGGGTGATCAGCGCACGTGCCAGCGCCACGCGCTGCTGCTGCCCGCCAGACATTTCTGCGGGCTTGCGCTCGGCCAGATGCCCCATGGCGACCCGCTCCAACAACTCGCGCGCCCGAGAATGGCGCTCGACCCTGCCCACGCCTTTCATTTTCAGGCTGAAGGCCACGTTGTCCAGCGCGCTCAGGTGCGGAAACAGGGCAAAGCTCTGGAACATCATGGCCGTACCCCGCTGGGCAGCCGGCAAGGCGGTGATGTTGCGGTTTTCCAAGAGGATGTCGCCTTCGGTGACGGACTCGTGCCCTGCAATCATGCGCAGCGTGGTGCTCTTTCCGCAGCCCGACGGGCCCAGCAGGCAACAGTAGCTTCCACTGGTGATGCGCAAATTGATGCTGTCTACCGCCGGTTGGCCTTGCGCATAGCGCTTGGTTAACCCGATGAGTTCAACGGCGTGGGCAGCTTCGGAAAAGACCATGTACATGATTGTGCAAGTCTTATGCCACTTTTGTACACAATACAGTCGCAGATTTGTATGCAAAATGCACTCAAATTGTGCGCGTTATCGGTTCGATACTGGGTTGACGCTGTGACTTGGTGCAAAGGGAGGTGCTGCCCGTCCCCGGAGGGAGAGCGTTTGAATTTCCTAAACTGACCCCATGCCGATTCAGTTCAATATTCCAAGATCCCAAACCGGGCAATCGCAAACCTTTTCCGTCAATGAGTCGAGGATGGCGCGAATTACGAATGCCAAGACTCTGGACGAGGCCCAGCCCATGGGCTGGTTCGATCGTGGCTTAGACTCCCCGAGATCCTTGCAGAGGTTCTGAGCGTGAGGGTCTGGCTTGCGGTGTCGGTCAATTACGAGATTCGCAAGAATCGGCTTGAGTTTTTGGGGGCAGTCACTGAGACTTCAAAGACCATGGTGACTTGAATGACCCTGATTGGCTTCGCTCGACTTTTGCTCTTGGCCGCCCTGTGGGGCGGCTCATTCTTGTTCATGCGCATGGCCGCGTCGGTGGTCGGCCCGGCATGGATGATCTTGGCTCGAGTGGGCCTGGCGGCTTGTTTCTTATGGCTGGTTGCCATGTGGCTCAAGAAGGGGCTACAGGCACCACGCTACTGGCGGCACTATTTGGTGCTCGGGCTTTTCAACTCCGCATTACCGTTCCTCCTGTTTGCCTATGCGGCCCAAACCATCTCTGCATCGCTGCTTTCCATCTTGAATGCCACCGCTCCGATGTGGGCTGCGGTCATTGCACGGGTGTGGCTCAAATCAGAACTTTCGATGTCCAAGTGGCTCGGCATGGGTTTCGGACTCGCAGGCGTCGCTGTACTGGCTGGCGTGGAATCGATGAGGTTGCCCGTGGGTGGGCTGTGGGCCGTGGCTGCGAGTCTTGCCGCGACGCTTTCTTATGGCATCGCCACCCACTACACCAAGGTCGCACCGAATGTTGAATCGTTCTCCAATGCGCATGGAAGCATGTGGGCGGCGACCTTGATCATGATCCCCGTGGCGCTGGCCACGCCAATGCCTGCAGAAGTTCCAATGTTGCCGACAGGGTTGGCCGTGCTGGCCTTAGGCGTAGTCTGCAGCGGTGTGGCGTACCTGATCTATTTCCGTCTGATCGCCGATTTCGGAGGAGTCTCTGCGCTCTCGGTCACCTTCCTGGTGCCCGTGTTCGGCACCTTGTGGGGCGCCTGGCTCCTGGGCGAGCCGGTCACCTGGGCCACCGTGGGCGGAGGTTTGTTGGTGCTCTGCGGAACGGCCATGGTCACCGGATTCTCGCCGCTGAGATGGCTTGGATTGGCCAAACCATCTCGGCAGTCTGAATCTCGGAGATAAATAGGCAAGGAGAAGATTGTGAAATTTGGTTACACCATCGTGTATGTTCCCGACGTGCTTGCGTCGGTAGAGTTCTTTGAAAAGGCGTTCGGATTGAAGCGGCGATTCGTCCATGAATCGGGCTATGGCGAAATGGACACCGGTGGTACTGCATTGGCGTTTGCAACGCATGATCTGGGCGCATCGAATCTGCCTGGTGGTTATGTCAAAGCGAACATTTCCAGAGAGCCGCTGGGGATGGAGATTGCGCTCGTCACGGACGATGTCGTAGCGGCCCACGCAAAGGCCATCGCTGAGGGGGCAGTCTCTATCAAGGAGCCCGTGATGAAGCCATGGGGTCAGACGGTATCCTACGTGCGATGCCCGGATGGAATCCTGGTCGAAATCTGCTCTCCGGTGGAAAGCTGAGGTCACGATTTAGAGTCTCGAATCTCGGACGGCCTTGACCAAGCCGCTTACAGGTCATCAGCACATAGGCTTGACACAGTTATCGAGTCATCATGAAAGCGCGAATTGCCATTCGTCCGGTATCAGCATCTGATGCAGTCGCGTTTGTGGCGGCGTCCAAGGCAAGTCAATCGCTTCACAAAGGTTGGGTGACCGCACCATGCCATGGTGAGGCGTTCAAGCGTTACTTGGCACGGTTTGATGGCAAGCTGAATCACGGTTTCGTTGTCTTCAATGCCTCGACAGGCGAGCTTGTCGGTGCTATCAATCTGACCCACATCGTGCTTGGAGCCTTCCGCAGCGGCTATCTTGGCTACTTTGCATTTGATGGAAACGCCGGGCAAGGCTTCATGCAGCAAGGATTGCGCTTGGTGGTTCAGCATGCGTTTCGAACTTTGAAGCTGCACCGGTTGGAGGCCAACATTCAGCCGACGAACGTCGCCTCCATTGCGCTGGTCCGCAAATGCGGCTTTCGCAAGGAAGGATTTTCCCCAGCCTATCTCAAGATCGGGGGACGCTGGAGGGATCACGAGCGCTGGGCCATCATTCGTGGATGCCGCAATGGCGCCTAACCCCTTGCTGCACCAGACACCACACATGGATCCATCATGAGCGAGAAACCATCGGCGGAAGAGGTGGCGCTCTGGCAGCGCCGTCTTGCGAGTCAGGCCAACAACCGGGCTTGGTCCCTTTCAGAGCGGGCGTCCCGAACGCCTGAAGAAGACGAGGAGATGCTTCAGGCCGCTCATGCAGCGATGTACTTCTGGAACATCGTCGGCAAACCAAACAACAAGGCCCACGCGGTGCAGTTGCTGGCGCATGTCTGCGCGACGCTGAAACAGCCTATCCCTGCGGCGCGGTACCTGGCCCAGTCGAATGCGGTGTTCATGGCGGACTCCGCCGAGCCGTGGGAGCGTGCTCTCGCTCACGCAGTGGCGGCCAACGTGGCGTGGGCAGGAGGTGAGACCGCAGAGCACTTGGCGCACTATCACCAGGCAGTGGAGCGAGTCGCAGCACTGCCAGACCCGCAGGAGCGTGAGATCCTTGAAGCGACCCTGCGGGTTCTGCCTGCACCAGCACCGCTTCGCAAGAATCGGATTGAGTTCGATGGGGAGTTCGCGGACACTTGAAGGATCAACCCACCCAGGAGCCGTTGGATGGATCGAGATGTCCAGTCTCGTCATTACGTGACAGTCGCACGTGCGATCGAGTTCATTCGAGCCCATGTCAAACAGCAACCCACCCTCGAGCAGATCGCTGAAGCGGTGCACATGAGCCCGTTTCACTTGCAACGCGTCTTCTCCGAGTGGGCGGGCTTGTCACCCAAGCGTTTTTTGCAGTACCTCACCAAAGAGCATGCCAAATCTTGTCTCTTGCAATCGCAGACGGTGCAGCACGTGGCCCATGAACTGGGGATGAGCAGCAGCAGTCGGCTGCATGACTTGATGGTGACTTCCGAGGCCATGACGCCCGGTGACATTCAATCGGGCGGCGACGGCTTGCAGATAGGCTACGGCGTGGGCGAGTCGCCCTTTGGCTCGGTGTTCTTGGCTTGGACGCCGCGAGGTATTTGCCAATTCGCGTTCTTGAATCAGATGGATCAGACTTGCGAAGCTCTGGCTCTGCGGTTGAAACAGGCCTGGCCGAGAGCCTCAATGAGACAAGACGACTCGCAAGCCAGGCTGAGGTTGGATGAAATTTTTCAAGCGTCGCCGAGCCCAAGACATGTTCATTTGATGCTGCGGGGCACGAATTTTCAGATCAAAGTGTGGGAGGCGCTGATCAAGACGCAACCCGGAGACGTGTTGTCGTACCAACAAGTGGCTCAAAGAATTGGACACCCTCGCTCACAACGAGCCGTAGGGACGGCGTTATCCTTGAATGACATTGGAGTCCTGATTCCTTGTCATCGAGTGATTCAAGGGTCGGGCGATCCGGGCCAATACCGTTGGGGTGCGCCAAGAAAGATGGCTCTGCAGATTTGGGAACATGCGAGCAAGGTAGGAGAGCCAGGATGATCCCTTCTGAGCACTGGAACTCGCCACAAGGCAATATTGAATGGGTGCGGGCATGAGCAAGTTCCTCATTTCATTTCCCAGCGCAGCGATGAAGGTGCCCGCTCACGAGTGGGAGGCTGTGGGCCGTGAGGCCCGTGCCGTGATCCGTGAGGCTAAGGCTGCTGGCGTGTATGTGTTTGGCGGAGGGATCGATGAATCGGTGTCACCGGTCCTCGTGGCGGCCGATGGGTCGGTGACGGCGGGGGGCTATCCGTGGGCACCGGCCCTCGATGGAGGCTTTACTGTGTTGGAGTTGCCTTCGCGCGAGGATGCCGTGGTGTGGGCCTCACGCATTGCAAAAGCTTGCCGCTGTGCCCAGGAACTGCGAGTGTTTCAGTTCGATCCGCAAAGCTAGGATGCTAAAGTTTGGCATGTTGCATGAGCCCCCAGTTATCTGAAAGAGATCTTGATGAACGTTAACGCCAAACCTTTGAACGTCCTCTTTCTGTGCACACACAATTCAGCCCGTAGCATCTTGGCAGAAGCCTTACTAAATCATCTTGGCCAAGGGCGGTTCAAGGCTTATTCGGCGGGTAGCAGTCCACGTGAAAACCAGCGGCCCAATCCACTGGCTCTTGAGACTTTGGCCCAAGCGGGACTGCCTGTTGAAGGCCTTTACAGCAAAAGCTGGGACGAGTTCGCCAAGCCTGACGCGCCTAAGATGGATCTGGTGATCACTGTTTGCGACAACGCTGCCGGAGAAGTCTGTCCCTACTGGCCAGGTCAACCTGCGACCGCGCACTGGGGCTATGCCGACCCGTCTGCGGTTGATGGTGACGATGATAAGAAACGTGAGGCCTTCAAGCAGACACTGCACCTGATGCGTCAGCGTCTATACACCTTTGTCAATCGGTCCGACTCCAGTTTGAGCCGGCTTGAGATTGAAAAGACGGCCAGAGATCTGGCAAATGTCTAGGCGGCAGGCGATACGTCTACTGCCCTTCAGCGATCTGCGGCCTATGCGCAGATCGATAGAGGTTTCGTCAAACGATAAGGTCTGCACATGTCACCTGAAAAGATTCTTGTAATCAACGCCACTGGCAAAGTTGGACGCCATGTTTGCCGGGCCTTGCTCGAAGCGGGGTATGAAGTCTATGGAACCACGCGTTCCATTCAGAGCACGCTGGCGGACCGTGGCGTGAAACCCGTGGTGTGCAACTACACCTTGCGTGCGGATCTGGATCGGGCTTTTGCAGAATCAGGCGCTAAAAAGGTGTTTGTCATCACAGACTACTTCAACGCCGCCAAAAAGAGCGCGAATCTCGAATTTGAGCAAGGGCGTGCGGCCATTGACGCGGCCCAAGCTGCAGGGGTGAATCACTTGGTGTTCATGAGCGTGGCGGATGCCGAGTTTTTTGACCATCATGTCAAGCATCTGCACGCCAAGGTGGCCCTGGAGAAATACCTGCGCGAATCAGGCGTTCCGTTTTCCATCTTGCGGCCTTGCGCCTTCTTTGAAAACTTCGATGATGCCGCCAATTGGAACCCACTGAAAAAGGGCGTGGTCAAGTTTTTGAGCTTGCAAGACTGCAAATATTGCGCGACTTACGACATTGGCCGAGCAGCAGCCATCCATTTCAAAGATCCGCACACGTGGATGGGCAAGACACTTGATGTGATTGGCTGGCAGGGTGATCTGTCTGAGGTGGCCGCAGCCCTGTCCAAGGTCAGCGGCGTGCCGGTGAAGGCCAAGCTCGCCATGCCGATCTTTCTTCGCCGATTGTTTCTGAAGGATTTGCACCACATGTTCCTTTATTACGAAGTGCAAAAGGGCCCACGCGGCACGCCAGAAGCGTTCAAGAAAGTCTTGCCGGATGCGCTGTCGGCCGAAGATTGGTTTCGATTTCATGGCCGCTACGCCAACGGAGAAAAGATCGCTGCTGGCCTATAGTGGTCAGTCGACCTTCTCTCGCAAAGGCCAAGCCCATGAACCCATCTGTCATGCCCTTCATCATTTCCCGTGAATTCCACGCGCCGCGAGCCTTGTTGTGGAAAGTGCAGACCCAGGCCGAGCATTTGCAACATTGGCTCAGCCCGGCGGGCTTCCACACCATTCACGCGGACATGGATTTTCGTGTGGGTGGGCGCTATCACTATGGCATCGAAGGCCCCAATGGATTGCAAATGTGGGGCATGCAGCAGTTCTTAGAGATTGAGTTCGAGCGAAGAATCGTGCACCTCCAGAGCTTTTCTGACAAAGATGGCGGTTTGAGTCGTCACCCCATGGCGCCCACCTGGCCAGCCTACATGCATGTGACCGCCACCTACGAAGACACCGCCAGCGGTGGCACGAAATACACCATCACCTGGCAACCCCACGAGAGCGATGCGCAAGGCACTGCTACCTTTGACAGCGCTCGACAGGGCATGGACACGGGCTTTGCAGGGACTTTTGCCAAGCTGGAGGCCTATCTCCTCACGTTGGGTTGACAAAGTCCAAATCGCTGTGACATCTCGGATCATTGCGAGGCCCACAGGGCCGCGGCAATCGATCTCTTCGGCGCTCACCTCCAAGAGTCCGCATGAAAATCTTTGACGAAGCCAGCACGCGCGATGCCTTGCCCTTTGGCAGGTTGGTGTCTTGCCTCGAGACCATGTTTCGTCAAGGCTGCACGGTGCCCAAGCGGCATGTGCATCAGGTAGAGGCTGGGGGTGCCCAAGGCACGGTGTTGATCATGCCGGCTTGGAACGATCAATACCTGGGCATCAAAACGGTCAATGTGTATCCCGGCAATGGGCGTTTGGGGCTGCCTGGTCTTTTTGCGGCCTACAGCTTGTTCAATTCGAAGACCGGAGAGCTCTTGGCGCAAATGGACGGCAACGTCATCACGGCCCGACGCACCGCCGCGGCGTCGGCCTTGGCGGCGTCACGCCTGGCCAGAAAGGATGCGCGCCGGCTTCTGATCTTGGGCGCTGGCAGGGTGGCTTCCTTGCTGCCAATGGCTTACGGTGCGGTGATGCCGCTGGAGTCAGTGTCGATCTGGAGCCGCAATCTCCAGGCCGCTGAAAATTTGGCCACGAGCCTGTTGAATCAGGGCATCTCGGCCCATGCTGTGTCGGATCTTCCTTCTGCGCTGAAGGAAGCTGATATGGTGAGCAGTGCCACATTGGCGACAGAGCCCATCCTTCAAGGCGCATGGTTGCATGACGGCATGCATGTGGACCTGATCGGTGGATTCACGCCACAGATGCGAGAGGCCGATGACGAGGTGTTTGCGGGGGCATCAATTTTCGTCGACACGCCTGAAGCTTTGGAAAAAAGCGGTGACCTGCTGGGGCCGCTGGCGCGAGGTGTGATCGTGCCTTCTTATGTCATGGCCAACTTGACGGAATTGTGCACCGGTCAACACCCTGGCAGGCGTCATGAAGACGAGCGCACCGTGTTCAAATCGGTGGGAAGCGCCTCAGAAGACCTTGCTGCTGCGATGGCGGTTTTGGAGTACCACGAGGCCCATGGCGTGAACTGATCCCGAGCCCTGCAAATTTGAAGATACCGCTTTCAAGACCATGACTCACGACGCACAAGTGATCCCCACCTTGCCCAGCCGCTCATTGCCGAAGACGCTGGCCTTTTACAAAAGGCTCGGGTTTGACGGCGTATTGGTTGGCGATGACTATGCCATCTTGAAGCGTGGATCGATCGAGATTCATTTCTTTTCGCACCCTGATTTGAAACCCGAAGACTGTTACTCGGGGTGTTACGTCCGCATGCTGGAGGTTGACAGCTTGCACGCAGAGCTCAGCACTGCGGGCCTTCCACCTCGCGGAATTCCAAGGATGGAGCCCGTTGACAACAAGCCTTGGGGCATGCGGGAGTTTGCGCTGCTGGACGAAGATGGCAATCTGCTCAAGTTTGGCCAGATCGTGGCACGATGACGAACTGGAAATTGGACGAGGAAGCGCCATGTCATCACACATTGAAGGCGGATGCCTTTGCGGCAAGGTCCGGTTTGCCCTCAGTGGGGCGCCGATGCGGACCTTTGTGTGCCATTGCACCTTTTGTCAGCGGGTGACCGGCTCCTCGTTTTATGCGGAATCCATCTTCCCTCAAGCGGCGATCCGCTTCAATCAGGGTGAACGACGCAGCTACGAGCATCGGTCAGATGGCAGCGGCAAGAAAGTCTTTGTGCACTTTTGCCCCACTTGCGGGACCACCATCGGTCTGACCTTTGAGCGTTGGCCCGACCTGCACGGCATTTCACGCGGGTGTCTGGACGACCCCGATGCGGTCGAGATCAGCAGCCACATCTGGACGCGGTCTGCGCAAAGTGGCGTGGTCTTGCCCGCGCAGGTGGACTGCTTTGATCAAGCGCGAGCCTCTTTAGACGGAGAGCCTGCGCAGGCGACTCGGCATGGTGTGCCCGTGATGGTGAAGGGCCACTCTCTTTGAGGTGGATCAGTGGCCACTTGGCTTTGACCGCCGGCAGGTGACTTTGCTGTGAAACTCAATTTGCGTGGCCCGTCAGCCGATTGATGAAATTTGTCACTTCATCGTTGGCTAACAGGTGGGCCTCGTGTCTCATGTCCGGAGGAGATTTCAGCTCGATCCCTCGGTTCTCGGCCATCGCGGCCGCGGGTGGGCCCAGGTCGTTCTCCTGATCTTTGATGACCACGGCGTTGCTCATGTCGCCGGATCCCAGGCGATGGATCAGCGCCAGGTACCGGTCTGCGCCAAAATCTCCGACCGAATTCTTGGTGGCCCAGCCCGCAAACGACCCGTTCATTTGCTTGGCCACTTGAGAAGAACTGGCCATGGGGCGGTCGTAGATCACCCCCATCAACTTTTCGCCTCTCAAATCGCAGGCTGCATGGATCCTGGCTGCAGCGGCTGCACCCATCGAATACCCACGCAAAATGATCTTGTCCGGCGTGAACCCTAGTCCTCGTACATGCTGATACACCCGCATGGCATCATCGGTCACTGTCTTGGGCGTGGGGTTGGCATCTCCGCTGGTGCCATAGCCGCGATAGTCCACCGCCAAAAAGTTCAGACCTCCAGAGGCGTTAGGGCCAGCCGCATGGGCCGCGGGATAGCCATAGTCGGCCACGTTCCCATGTGAACCACCAAAGAAGATCACGATCGGCTTGCTGGTGTCGAACTGTTGCCCCAGTGATGCTGTGGCGCTGCGACTGATGCCCGTCAGTCGAGCCGGATCATTGGGGCCAGCACCAATGAGGTAATTGGGATTGATGTCGGGGTAGTCGCGGCACATCTGCAAATTTCGTTGGTCTCGATCTTGTACATCTTGAGCACGTTCGGCAGCGCTCGATCGAGGATCTGAGTGGGCGGTACCGGTTCGACGGGATGCTTGCGAGCCAAAGATATTGCTGCGGAGGACAGGGTTGATGGCGGATTCTTTGGGAAGCAGTCGTTCAATCAAATTTTGGCCTTGCTGGGGCTGGAGATGCCCTTGAAGGAGTCGGGCCAGCGAGTTGCCGCCAACCCGGTTACTGTGCTGCTGGAGATAGTTATCGAGTTGTTTGATGGCCAAGGGCGACATGCCAGCTTTTTCGTACAAGGTCTTGAGCGCAGTGGCGGTTTGGTCCATCTTGTTTTGTCGCCGGGCGATGGCTTGGTACCAACTCTTACGCTCGA
>CAZCJB010000055.1:16382-16640 GCA_964498795.1 uncultured Rubrivivax sp.
GTGCATCAATTTGAGCACGCCGCTCTTGCCGGCCACTTGTGTCTCAATTTGCGATAGGAGTGTTCGCGCGCTGTTGGCGTCTAAGCTCTTCAGACCTTCCAAGCCCCTGACGGGGTTGAGATCCGCTGGGGGATTTTGATGTTGGATACGTGTGACCATTTTCAAACTTCCTCCATGAACTCGCCGATCACAAGGATCGCAACCGGTAAGGCTCCTCAAAATCCAAAAAATCGCGTTCCTGCAAAGCGCCGTCGATCC
>CAZCJB010000055.1:16650-16894 GCA_964498795.1 uncultured Rubrivivax sp.
GAGCGCAGTGGCGGTTGGGTCCATCTTGTTTTGTCGCCGGGCGATGGCTTGGTACCAACTCTTACGCTCGAAGACCATGTCTTGATCTTTAGAGGTGTGCATCAATTTGAGCACGCCGCTCTTGCCGGCCACTTGTGTCTCAATTTGCGAAAGGAGTGTTCGCGCGCTTTGGGCATCCAAACTCTCCAGACCTTTCAGACCCCTGATGGGGTTGAGGTTCGCCTGCGGATTTTGCTGTTGGATA
>CAZCJB010000056.1:0-16777 GCA_964498795.1 uncultured Rubrivivax sp.
CTTCTGCTGGACGTTGGGCAACTCTCCGTACAGCAGCAGATGGCAGACCTCCAAGAAGTCGCAGTTCTGAGCCAGTTGCTCAATGGGGTAGCCACGGTACAGCAGCTCGCCCTTGTCGCCGTCGATGTAGGTGATGGCGGACTGGCAAGACGCTGTCGACAAGAAGCCAGGGTCGTAAGTGAATTTGCCCGTTTGCCCGTAGAGCTTGCGGATGTCGATGACATCCGGGCCGATGCTGCCCTTGTACAGGGGCAGATCAACCGAAGGACTGCCATCAGAGAAAGATAGCGTGGCTTTGACGTCGGAGGGGATCATGGCAAGGGCCTTTCTACAAAACGTGGCGATGGGGTGCCGGAACCACCAGGCATCCCAGGGGTACGCAACAAAGCGAGCACTTCATGCACTTCGGGGCAATCGATGTCTCCCTGAGGCTCACAGCGCGCCAAAAACAAATCCAACAGGTCGTTATCAGGCAGCTCGGTCAGTACCGACAACCCTTCTGCCTGAGACACCGTGATGGCGTCACCTTGGCGTTGGAAAAATCGCTCAATGAACAAGTCGTTCTCCAGCAAGCCGCGGCGACAGCGCCACTTCAGCCGGCTGAGAGATCTTGCATCCAAAAGCGCATCCATGGTTTTGACGGATATCAGGTCCTGGTGGTGTGCTTACACCGCACGGCGGACCATCAACTCCTTGATTTTGCCAATGGCGTGCGTGGGGTTGAGACCCTTGGGACACACATCGACACAGTTCATGATGGTGTGACAACGGAACAAGCGATACGGATCTTCGAGATTGTCCAACCGCTCGCTGGTGGCCTGGTCGCGACTGTCGGCAATGAAGCGATACGCCTGCAACAATCCGGCTGGGCCCACGAACTTGTCGGGATTCCACCAGAAGCTCGGGCAGCTGGTGGAGCAGCTCGCACACAAGATGCACTCGTACAAGCCATTGAGCTCATCGCGCTCTTCGGGGGATTGCAGCCGCTCTTTTTCAGGGGGCAGCGTCTCATTGACCAGGTAAGGCCGGATGGAGTGGTATTGCTTGAAAAAGTGCGTCATGTCCACGATGAGATCGCGGATGACGGGCAATCCCGGCAAGGGCTTGAGTACGACCGTCTGCGGCAGGGTCCGCATATTGGTCAAGCAAGCCAAGCCGTTCTTGCCGTTGATGTTCATGGCATCGGACCCGCACACCCCTTCTCGGCAACTGCGTCGAAAGCTGATGGTCGGGTCCAGGGCCTTGAGCTTCATCAGGGCGTCGAGCAGCATGCGCTCGGAGCCATCGAGCTCGACCTCAAAGGTCTGCATGCGAGGCTTGTCGTCCTGGTCCGGGTCGTAGCGGTAGATTTGAAAAGTACGCTTGCTCATGTTCAGAAGGCTCTTCGTGGGCTGTTTGTGCAATGAATGCGATGGATACGCTCGGGCTGTGGATGCACCCGGTCAGAACGTCCGGACCTTGGGAGGTACCGACTCCACCGTCAGCGGCTGCAACTTCACGGGCTTGTAGCTCAAGCTGTTGGAGGCTGAGTCCCACAGGGTGTGCTTCATCCACTCGCGATCATTGCGCCCCAAGGGGAACTCGGCATCGTCCGCACCGCGCTCATATTCCTTGACCGTGTGAGCGCCACGGCATTCGTGGCGTGCTGCCGCGGACACGATGGTGGCCTGCGCAGCTTCGATGAGGTTCTCCACCTCCAACGCCTCGATGCGCGCGGTGTTGAACACCTGACTCTTGTCCTTGAGGGTGATGGCCTTGACGCGCTCGCGCAGCGCCGCGATCTTGGCCACTCCTTCGTCCATGCTGGCTTGTGTGCGGAACACACCCGCGTGCTGCTGCATGGCCGTGCGGATGTCGTTGGCCACATCCTGCGCGTACTCGCCCGAGGAGCTCGCATCCAAACGGGCCAGGCGTGCCTGCGACAGTTCGGCGGCATCGGCCGGCAATTCGCGATGGTTCTTGGTGTGCGCGATGGCTTCGACAATGTGCAGCCCTGCCGCCCGCCCAAAGACCAAGAGGTCCAGCAGCGAATTGGTACCCAATCGGTTGGCACCGTGCACGCTCACGCAGGCACATTCGCCCACGGCATACAGCCCCGGCACGACGGTATTGGGATCGCCGTTCTTGGGCGCCACCACTTGACCATGGATGTTCGTGGGGATTCCGCCCATCTGGTAGTGGATGGTGGGCACCACCGGAATCGGTTCCTTGGTGATGTCCACGTTGGCGAAGTTGTGACCAATCTCCAGCACACTGGGCAAGCGCTTCATGATGGTCTCGGCGCCCAGATGGGTCATGTCCAACTGGATGTAGTCTTTATTGGGGCCACAGCCGCGGCCTTCCTTGATTTCTTGGTCCATGCAGCGGGACACAAAGTCACGCGGTGCCAGATCCTTGAGCGTGGGCGCATACCGCTCCATGAAGCGCTCGCCATCGCAGTTGCGCAAAATCGCGCCCTCGCCACGGCACCCTTCGGTCAGCAACACACCTGCACCAGCCACGCCAGTCGGGTGGAATTGCCAGAACTCCATGTCTTCCAGCGGAATGCCCGCGCGCGCCGCCATGCCCAAGCCGTCACCCGTGTTGATGAAGGCGTTGGTGCTCGCTGCGTAGATGCGCCCTGCCCCGCCCGTGGCCAGCAAGGTGATCTTGCCTTCCAGGATGTGCAGCTGCCCGGTTTCCATCTCCAAGGCGGTGACACCCACCACGGCGCCCTCGGCATCGCGGATGAGATCGAGCGCCATCCACTCCACAAAGAAGTTGGTCCGGGCCTTGACGTTTTGCTGGTACAGCGTGTGCAGCATGGCGTGACCGGTGCGGTCCGCCGCCGCACAGGCACGCTGCACCGGCTTTTCGCCGTAGTTGGCCGTGTGGCCTCCAAACGGGCGCTGGTAGATAGTGCCGTCCGGGTTGCGGTCAAAGGGCATGCCAAAGTGCTCGAGCTCGTACACCACTTTGGTGGCCTCGCGGCACATGAACTCAATGGCGTCTTGGTCGCCCAACCAGTCGGACCCCTTGACGGTGTCATAGAAGTGGTAATGCCAATTGTCCTCGGACATATTGCCCAAAGAAGCACCAATGCCACCCTGCGCGGCCACGGTGTGGGAGCGCGTGGGGAACACTTTGGACAGCACGGCCACGTTCAAGCCCGCACGCGCCAGGCGCAAGGAGGCCTGCATGCCAGAGCCCCCCGCCCCGACGATCACCACGTCAAATTTGCGCCGGGGAATCTTAGAAAACGCCATCACAGTCTCCACAACACTTGAACGGCCCAGCCGGCACATCCCACCAACCACACGATGCTGAACACGTGCAGCGCCAATCGCACACCGACAGGTTTGACATAGTCCATCCAGATGTCACGCATGCCAATCCAGGCGTGCCAGGCCAATGACATGAGAACCACGAAGGTCAAAAACTTCATCCACTGGGCGGAGAAAATGCCCGCCCATCGGTCATAGCTCAAGGGGCCGGGCAACAACAGTTGCACCACCAGCACCACCGTGAACAAGGCCATCAGAACAGCCGTGATGCGCTGGGCCAGCCAGTCGCGCAGCCCGTAGTGCGCGCCCACCACCAGGCGCTTGGATCCGAAATTGTTGCTCATGAGGGAGACCTCTATGCTCAGTACAGGCCGAACAGCTTGGCACCAAAGGCCAAGGTCAGCGGCAAGGAGATGGCCATGGTCAGCACGGCTGAAGAACGGCCATGGGCTTGAGTGACGCTGTGGGTGGCATCCATCCACAGGTGACGCACACCCGCGACAAAGTGATGCAAGTAACCCCAAATCAAGCCCAAGACCGCCAGTTTGACCACCGCCGCGGGCACCACCCCGATGCCGGCGATGAAGGCACTGGTGAATTGCTCGAAAGAAATCTCCGAGGTCAAACTGGTGTCAAACATCCAAATGACCAGAGGCAGCAGGACAAACATGATGACGCCGCTGACCCGGTGCAAGATGGACACGATGCCCGCCAAGGGGAGTCGGTAAGACAGGATCTGGGTGATATGAATGTTCCGGTAGACCGGCCTTGGCTTCGAAATGTCTGCCATGAGGTGTCCTTCTAGTCCTAAAGGTGCTTGTCCGGGGCCTATGCACAGACCCCTCAATTCAAATTCCAAGTCTATTGCATCGCAGCAAACTGACACGGCGGCTACATCAATTCATTTCTGTAATGAAAATGTTCCGTGAGATACAAACCGCGGCGCAACTCCACGGGGCGATCGCCGTACGTGAAGGACAGCCGCTCTACTGACAGCAGCGGAGCACCCAAGCCCACCCTCAAGAGTTGTGCTTGGTCTGCCGTGGCCGACACCGCGCGAATCTTCTCTTCGGCGCGAATCATCCGCACACCAAATTCCGCCTCAAACAAGCGGTACATCGGACCCACCGAAGTTTGCATCCGCTCCGCCGTCAAGCCCTTGAACAACTGTCCGGGCAGGAAAATGTCATCCAACACCACCGGCTCTTGGTCATTGAGCAACAAGCGGCGTACTTGCACCAGGGCCGCTCCGCCCTTGAGCCCCAACAACTGCCCCACGTCCTTAGGCGCGCGTAGCCGCGAGCATTCCAAGAGACGCCGCTGCAGCCCGGCCGTCTGCCCCGCATCGGGCGTAAGACGCAAGAACCGGTATTGAGTCTGCGCCTCGGCATGGGTGGCCACGAAAGTCCCTTTGCCTTGGCGGCGGACCAAGAGATTCTCGGTGGCCAGTTCATCGACCGCTTTACGCACGGTCCCTTGGCTGACTTTGAAACGCCCCGCCAGCTCCATTTCGCTGGGGATGGCTTCGCCAGGCTTCCACTCGCCGCCCTGCAGGCTGCGAGTGAGCAGGCCCTTGATTTGCTGATAAAGCGGACTGAAAGCGGGGGTGTGGTCCGACGCCGTGTCGCTCGCGATGGCCCCGTTGGGTGCAGGGGTGGAGGGTGCTGCCATCCCCCGATTGCAGCACACCCCTTCCCCTGCTGCAAGAGGTCTTCTACAAGATATAAGACTTTGGGCTTTTCACCCCCCTGGTCAGGTCCCCGAAAGCCCGTCAGCCGTACACTTAGGGAGTTCCCTGAAACTTTGGAGTTGTCATGAGCAAGAAGCCCGTACGAGTCGCCGTCACCGGCGCTGCCGGCCAAATCGGTTATGCCTTGTTATTCCGCATTGCGTCGGGCGAAATGCTCGGCAAAGACCAGCCGGTCATCCTGCAGTTGCTCGAAATTCCTGATGAAAAGGCCCAAAAGGCGCTCAAAGGCGTCATGATGGAGCTCGAAGACTGCGCGTTCCCGCTGTTGGCGGGCATGGAAGCCCATGGCGACGCCAAAACCGCCTTCAAGGACACCGATTACGCGCTGCTCGTGGGCGCCCGCCCCCGGGGCCCGGGCATGGAGCGCGCCGACCTGTTGGCCGCCAACGCTCAAATTTTCACGGCCCAGGGCAAGGCCCTGGACGCCGTGGCCAGCCGCAATGTCAAGGTGCTGGTGGTAGGCAACCCCGCCAACACCAACGCCTGGATCGCCATGAAAAGCGCCCCCAGCCTGCCGCGTGAAAACTTCACCGCCATGCTGCGCTTGGACCACAACCGTGCCCTGAGCCAAATCGCTGCCAAGACGGGCAAGCCGGTGTCCAGCATCCGCAAACTTGCCGTGTGGGGCAACCATTCCCCCACCATGTACGCCGACTACCGCTATGCCACCATTGACGGCGCCTCTGTCAAAGACATGATCAACGATCACGTCTGGAACAAGGATGTCTTCTTGCCCACAGTGGGCAAGCGAGGCGCGGCCATCATCGATGCACGTGGCCTGTCCTCAGCGGCGTCAGCCGCCAATGCCGCCATCGATCACATGCACGACTGGGCTTTGGGCACGAACGGTGAGTGGGTGACCATGGGCATTCCTAGCAACGGTGAATATGGGATTCCCAAAGATGTGATGTTCGGGTATCCCGTCACTTGTGAAGGCGGCAAGTACCGCATCGTCGAGGGTCTGACCATCGACGAGTTCTCCAAGACCTGCATTGACAAGACGCTGGCAGAGTTGCTGGGCGAGCAAGACGGGGTCAAGCACCTCCTCTGAGGCCCGCTCGGCAAAGCCGGCGCAAGGAGTCTCCATGCGCATCGGCTTTTATGGGGGCGCGGACGCCGTCACGGGTTCGCGCTACCTGGTGGAATGGGCAGGCGCCCGCATCTTGCTGGATGCGGGCCTGTTTCAAGGCTTCAAGACCCTCAGGGAGCGCAACTGGGCGCCTGTGCCCGAGGCCCTGCAGGAGGTCGACGCGGTGGTGCTCAGCCATGCGCACCTCGACCATAGCGGATGGCTGCCCGTGCTCACGCGTGGCGGTTGGCGAGGCACCGTGCACGCCAGCCCAGCCACCTGCGATTTGGCGGCGGTCTTGCTGCTCGATTCCGCCCACCTTCAAGAGGAAGACGCCCGACGAGCCAACCGCTTGGGATTTTCCAAACATGCCAAGGCGCTGCCCCTGTACACCCGTGCAGAGGCTCAGCGGGCGATCGACCGGCTCCAGCCTTTGACACCAGGCCGCTCGCTAAGGGTGGGTGACGTCCGTGTCGATCTCATTCCCGTGGGTCACCTTTTGGGGGCCTGCGCCATCCGATTGACCCGAGGCAAGGAGACCTTGGTCTTCTCCGGGGACATCGGCCGCAGCGATGACTTGCTGATGCCCGCACCTCAAAAGGTGAGCCGCGCCGATGTGATGCTGGTGGAGTCCACCTACGGCAATCGCTGGCACCCCAAAGAGGAGATCGAGAATCGCCTGAGTGAGCTCGTGGTGCACACCGCACAGCGAGGCGGCTCGGTGCTCTTGCCCAGCTTTGCCGTGGGCCGGGCCCAAGCGCTCTTGCTGGTGCTGCAGCGGCTGCGCCGTGCGGGAAAGATCCCTCGTCAACTGCCCCTGTTTTTAGACAGCCCCATGGCCATGGAGGCCACCGAGGTCTATCGGCGGCACCGAGCCCTGCTGCGTGTGGCCACCTCAGACATGGACGCGTTGCTCGATGACGTGCGTGTCATCCGATCGCCGCAAGAGTCTGCCGCCTTGGCACGGCACAAGTTTCCGTGTGTCATCATTTCGGCCAGTGGCATGGCCACCGGCGGTCGCGTGCTGCACCATCTCAAGGCCATGGCCCCCCACAGCCGACATCACATTGTGTTCCCGGGCTTTCAAGTGCCAGGCAGCCGAGGGGCCAGTCTGGTGGCAGGCGCCACCGAAGTGAAGATCTTTGGGGAATATGTGCCGGTCCGCGCCCAGGTGAGCCACCTGGAAGGATTTTCAGGCCATGCTGACAGCGACGGCCTCATCGCCTGGCTGCGGGGCTTGCGCACGCCACCTGACCAGACCTTTGTGGTGCACGGCGAACCGGCGGCGAGCGACGCATTGCGCGTGCGCATTCAAGACGAACTGGGGTGGCGGGTTCGTACCGTCGAACACGGCTCCAAGGTGATCTTGGACAAACCCGCCTGAAGATCAAGCCGCTGGCTTCTCAGCCTTCTTGGCTTTTTTGGCCTTCTTGGCTTTTTTGGCCGCCTTCTTGGCAGCTTTTTCTTCCTTGGCAGCGGGGGCTGGGGCAGCAGCCGGAGCCGGAGCGGGTGCAGGCGCGGCAGCAGGTGCTGGCGTTGCCGCTGGTGCTGCAGGGGTGGCAGGCTTGGCAGGTGCAGCAGCCGGCGCGGTGCCCTGAGCCAAGGCACCGGCAGCAAAAGTGGCAGCAGCAAAGAAAGCAAGCAGCTTGTTCATGAATGGTCCTGATTCGAGTTGGGAAATTGGAGTTTGCACTCCACGGTCTAACGCGTGGCCACGGCTGGGGGTTGACCCCCACCGGTGGCGATCATTCAAAAACACCTTGGCGCAGCCATTTGGTGGCGACCCACTTCTCGCCGGCCAATACAGGAGCCCCACCATGCAATGAACCCGTGGAGGGATGCGGTCGGTCATAGCTGAAAAACACGGCCTGACCTTGCACGGGAGCCACCTCAAGACCGATGTCCGGAAAGATCGTGGCCCCTCCCCCTTGAGGTTCTCGCAAATACATGACGAGCGTCCCCACGCGCTGCCCGCCACGCTCCAAAATGCGAGCTGTGCCGGGTTGAGTCGGGTCAAAGTAATCAAAATGGGCTTGGTATTGCGCGCCGGGCCGGTAGCGCAGCACCTGCAGGCCCTCGCCGTGGTTAACGGGCCAACGCACCAGCGCCTCAATGCGACGCTCAATGCGGGCAATCAATTCTGACTCTCCACGCTTGAAGAACATGCCATCACTGGTGCGCGCCACATTCACCTCGCTTCCTCCCGTGGCCTGATGCACGGTCTCTGAGCGCTCAAGTCTCGATTGAGCCTCTTCGATCAAAGCCTCGCATTCGCTCGGGGTGAGGAGACCGCCAAACACCACCACGCGCGGGTGACGCAGGGTCATCAGCACCTTCACGGTGTGCCCGTCTGCCACCACCGAGCTCACACCATCGGCGAGGGGCTCGGGCACCCCACTGGTGCTCATGCTCACGGGCGACGTTGCCGCGGCAGGGCTCGCGCGCAAAGTCTCCGCCAGCGCGGCACGGGCCACGTCTTCGTGCCAACCACTGTCGCGCATGGCTTGCAGGATGTCTTCGCTGGGCCTGCCGATCTCCGCCTGCTCGACGATCCAGCGACGCAACTCGGGGGTGATGGGTTGGACGGCGGCTGTCATCTCAATCTCGTGGTCTCTCGTGGAGTTCTTCGGATGAATGCGGGAGGTGCAGATCTCGTGAAGGGTTAGGTTCGACGCCGAAACACGAGACGATCGTCCGCCGACACCGCCTCATCCAAGGCGTAGCCTTCAGCTTCGAAGGTCCGCAATTGGGACACCGACCTCACGCGATTCACCACCGCCCAACGCGCCATGAGGCCGCGTGCCCGTTTGGCGAAGAAGCTGATGACCTTGTAGCGATCGCTCTTCCAATCTTCGAACTGGCAATCGACCACCTGGGCTTGAAGGGTCGGGCGCAACGCGGCCTTGGCGTACTCTTGGGAAGCCAGGTTGACCACGATGGGCTTGGAGTCTTTGGACAGCCGCTCGTTGAGATAGTGTGCAAGCGCGTCACCCCAAAAGGCATACAGGTCTTTGCCGCGCCGGGTCTTGAGTGCAGTGCCCATTTCCAGCCGATAGGGTTGTAAACGATCCAGAGGCCGCAATGCACCATACAGACCCGACAGGATCACCAAGTGGTCTTGGGCCCAGGAGAGATCGGCCACTTTCAGGGATCGGGCGTCCAGCCCTTCGTACACGTCGCCGTTGAAGGCCAGCACGGCAGGTTTGCTGTGATCAGGGTGCGCTTGAGGTTGCCAGGCCTGGTAGCGGCCCACGTTGAGCGCCGCCAGCGGGTCCGACAAGTCCATGAGCTGAGCCACTTTGGCCGGGGTGAACTTGCGCAGCGCACCCACGAGCTCAGCCGCCTGCGCCGTGAACTGCGGCTCAGTGGCTTTGCGAGCCACAGCAGCAGGCACAGGGGTGTCGTAGTCGAGGGTCTTGGCGGGAGACAGCAGGAACAACATGGAGCGACATTTTGCACCCTTAGCGAAAGTCGCGGCTCGGGGCTGACAGCCCCCGTAACAAAGGGGTGTGGTCCACGAGCTTGCGCGCCACCAGGTGGCACACCGCCCCTTCCCGCTGCCAGACACCGTACACCGTGAGCAGCGTGCTGGCCAACAGCGGCATGCGCTGGGCTTTCGCCACCGCCGGCCAGACGATGACATTGACCGTGCCCGTGTCATCTTCGAGCGTGACAAAGACCACACCTTTGGCAGTTTCGGGGCGTTGGCGATGCGTCACCAGGCCGCTCGCACGCGCCAGTTGCCCAGGGCGGCAGCGTTGCAACTGCGCCGCAGGCTGCACCCTAAAGGCCGCCAGAGCCGACCGCAACAGCGCCACGGGATGGTGGTTCAAGGTCAACCCCATGGCCCGGTAGTCGGCCAAGGTTTGCATGGCGTCGTCAGGCGCAGACAAGACCGCCTCATCGGGGGCCGTGCGTGAGGCCTGCAGGAGGCGCGGCGCACGTGTGTCCACCCCCGCCACGGCCCAGGCAGCCTGATGACGGTGCGAGGCCAAGCCGCGCAACGCATCAGCCTCGGCCAACAAGCGCAAAGCCTGTGCATCCAAAGAGGCACGACGGGCCAAGTCTTCCACGCTGGCAAAGGGGCCTTCCGCACGAGCCGCCACCAGCCGTTGGGCGGCTGACTGTGACAAACCCATCACGCGGCTCAGACCCAAGCGCACCGGTCTCAGGGACGACCGTGTTGCCACGTCCTCCCACTCCAAGGTGGTGTCCCAATCGCTGTGCATCACATCCACGGGTCGTACCGTCACGCCATGGGCTTGGGCATCGCGCACCAATTGGGCCGGCGCGTAAAAACCCATGGGCTGGCTGTTGAGCAAAGCCGCCAAGAAGGCATCGGGGTGATGGCGCTTGAGCCAAGCGCTGGTGTAGACCAGGAGCGCAAAACTCGCCGCGTGGCTCTCCGGGAATCCGTACTCGCCAAAGCCTTCAATCTGCCGGAAGATGGCCTCGGCATAGTCGCGCGCATAGCCCTTGGCCACCATGCGCCCCACCAGGCGCTCATGAAACGGGCCCAGGCCTCCACGACGCTTCCAGGCTGCCATGGCGCGACGCAATTGGTCGGCCTCACCGGGTGTGAAGTCGGCCGCCAAGATGGCCAACTGCATCACCTGCTCTTGGAAAATGGGCACGCCCAAGGTCCGCTCTAGGGCTTGCCGAACTTCGTGGCTCGGATAGGTGACCGGCTCTTCCCCATTGCGACGGCGCAGATAGGGATGCACCATGCCGCCTTGAATGGGACCGGGGCGTACGATGGCCACTTCGATGACGAGGTCGTAGAAACACTGCGGCTTCAGGCGCGGCAACATGCTCATCTGCGCTCGACTCTCCACCTGAAACGTCCCCACACTGTCACCATGCGACAGCATGTCGTACACCGCGGGATCCTCCGCAGGGATGTCCTGCATGCGAAACGGCGGCGAGGCGTGGCGAGCCGCGTCTTCCCCGTCATTGCGAGCCGCGTCTTCCCCGTCATTGCGAGTTGTGTCTTCCACGTCATTGCGAGCCGCGCAGCGGCGCGGCAATCCCTCGGCGGAGATGGCCACGCCCCTGCGGGACTCGCCATGACAAGCGGAGATGGCCACGCCCCTGCGGGGCTCGCCATGACGGCACGGGTGCTGTTTGAGCGTCACGAAATCGAGCGCGCGACGGATGGCGCTCAGCATGCCCAGCGCCAAGATGTCGACCTTGATGAGGCCCAGGGTGTCGAGGTCGTCTTTGTCCCACTGGATGACGCTGCGCCCCTCCATGGCCGCGTTTTCCACGGGCACGAGCTGGGCCAAGTCGTCTCGTGCAATCACAAAGCCACCGGGATGCTGGCTGAGGTGACGCGGAAAACCGATCAAGGTCTCAGTAATCTCCATCCACAGCCGGTGCACAGGGGCTTGCGGGTCCAAGCCTCGCTCGGTCAGCCACTGCGGGTCGATGTGCAAGCGTCCCTGATGCCATTGCAGCCCACGCGACACCCCCTCGATGTGCTCCATGCCGATGCCCAAGGCACGACCTGCATCGCGCAACGCCGAGCGAGGGCGGTAGCTGATGACCACACCGGTCAAGGCCGCACGGTGGCGGCCATATTTTCGATAGAGGTACTGAATCACCTCTTCGCGGCGCTGGTGTTCAAAGTCCACATCGATGTCGGGCGGTTCGTTGCGCTCGGCACTGATGAAACGTTCAAACAGCACACTCATGCGGGCCGGGTCGACCTCCGTGATGTGCAAGCAGTAACACACCGCGGAGTTCGCAGCACTGCCCCGCCCCTGGCACAAGATGCCTTGCCCACGAGCCCAGGTGACGATGTCAGCCACGGTCAAGAAGTAAGGCTCGTACTTGAGTTGCGCGATGAGCGTGAGTTCATGCTCGATCAGCCCACGCACCGTCGCAGGCACACCTTGCGCAAATCGCTGGGCCGCCCCTTGTTCGGTCAATGCACGCAACCAAGTGGTGGGTGTGTGGCCCTGCGGCACGATTTCTTGGGGGTATTCATAGCGCAGCTCCTCCATGGAAAAGCTGCACTGCCCGGCCAGCGCCACCGTGGCATCCAACCATTCAGGGCGGTACAGGGCTGCCAGGCGAGATCGTGTGCGCAGATGGGCCTCGGCGTTGGGTTGCAGATGCCACCCACACTCGGCCACCTGGCAACGCATGCGCGTGGCGGTGAGCACGTCTTGCAAGGGCTTGCGTGAGCGCGCATGCATCAGCACGTCGCCGGTGGCCACGATGGTCAGGCCTGTGGCCTCGGCCACGCGCAAGACGGTGTGTTGGTGTGCGGCATCGAAAGGTCCGTGGCGCATCGTGAGGGCCAGGAACGCGCGCTCGGGCCCCATCCAGGTCTTGAGCCACATGGCATGGGCGAACACCGTCTCAAATGACGCCTCAGGGGCCGGCGTCAACAGCACCAAACAGCCCGGCAAGCCAGCCAGTGTGGGCGCTCGAGGCGTTTTACCTTCGACGTCGGCAGCGTAAGCCACATACTGTCCCTTGGACGCTCGGCGCCGCGCCAGGGTGATCCACTGCGACAGGTTGCCGTAGCCACGGCGCGACTGCGCCAACACCACCAACCGAGGACCCGCAGAGAATGACGGCTCTGTCAGCTGCATCTGCGCACCCACGATCAAATGCAGCCCGCCACGCCGAGCCTCTACATGGGCACGCACCACCCCCGCCAATGAGCATTCGTCGGTGATGGCCAAGGCGGTGTAAGCCAAGGCCCTGGCGCGCGCCACCAGCTCTTCCGGATGCGAAGCCCCTTGCAGGAAGCTGAAGTTGCTGCAGCACTGCAGCTCGGCATACGCAGGTAGACGAGGCATAGACAAAAACCACGAGAGGCACAAATGGTGGAAACCGACGATCAAATACTGTATATTTATACAGCTTTTGTGGCTATTGCTGCACGCCTAACCTGGCGCAACCCACGCATCCATCCCACGGAGGTACACTTTGCGCCCTCTCATGACACACACTTGGCCACGTCTCATCGCCATCGCAGCCCCTTGCGTGGTTGCGCTGTTGTCGGCTTGCGCCTCGGTCATGAACGAGACCACGCAACCCATGAAGATCGAGACCCGCAACGCTGACGGCTCGTTTGTGGTGGGCGTCGAATGCCGCGTCTCCAACGACTTTGGCGTGCTCACCTACCACTCGGGTGACACCGTGATGGTCCGACGCTCGAGCATGGACCTGGACATCGTCTGCAAAGACCCCTCCTCCTCAGGCCTCAACGCCACGGCACGAGCTATTTCGCGAGCCAACGCGGGCTTGGCGGCCAACTTTTTGAACGCGGGCGTGGGCATCATCGTGGACCACAAGAAGGGCACGGCCTACACCTATCCCACATGGGTGCGTCTGACCTTTGGCAAGACCTTGGTCTTCGATCGGGCCCACGAAAAACAAGGCTACCCGGTCGAGGGCACCGAGCCCAGCAAGTAAGCGGCGCTCACCCCATTGCGCCGACATGGCTGGACTGCACATCAACGACATTGAGAACGCCATCAATTGGTGGCGCGATCGTTCACCCTCGCCTGACGGCATCACGGCTTGCCCTGAGGTTCGTGCGCTGGCAGAGGTGTATGCCTTGCTCGTGTACTACCGGGAAGATGAGTGCGATGAGCACACCATGCCCCCCAAGGCGAAGGCCGCATGGCTCGCGTGGTACCAGTCCACGCCTGACGCACCTTGCATTGCCATTTGCTCCACCAGCCAGGGCGATGCCGAATGCAAAGGGTGTGGGCGCAGCTTTGACGAAGTCCAGCACTGGACCTCGTACTCACCCGGACAAAAGCGCAAGGTGTGGCGCCGCATCGTCATGGAAAACCGTGCTTGGCGCTTCAACCGCTATGCCGAGCGGGCGCTGCAAGCCTCCGGGGTCGATCATCCCGACCCTGCAGTCTTTGACGCTGCAGCCCGCCTCAAGCCGGCAAGGACAGCGTAAAGCAGCTGCCACCCCCTTCTCTCGCACTGCAATCTACATGCCCCTCGTGGCGCTGCGCGATCTGCCGCACCAGTGACAGGCCCAGGCCGACGCCACCCTCACGTTCGGCATGTCCCGGCAATCTGAAAAACGCCTCAAAAATGCGCTGCCGATAGGGTTCTGGCACACCGGGACCTCGGTCGCAGACCTGGATCTGCACTCGACCATCCACCGGGGTTGACCACTGCAGCAAGATGTCACCGTCACCATAGCGCTGCGCGTTTTCCAACAAATTGCGCAAGGCCCGGCGCAGCAACCTCTCGTCGGCCTGAAAGGTCAGCGGCGGACCCACCACACGAGCTTGCACCCTGGCCCCTTCCTCGTGGGCCAAGGCTTCCAAATCCACCGCCTCTTTGTACAAGGCATCGCCTGCCGAATCGAGGCGACTGGCCAACAACACTTCCTCGACCAAGGCATCGAGTTCGGCTATGTTGGTGTGGATCTCCTCCACCAATTTGCCACGCTGCACAGGCGGGACATCCTCGAGCATGGACACCGCCATCTTCAAACGGGCCAGCGGCGAACGCAATTCATGACTGGCGTTGGCCAACAAGCTCTGATGCGAACGCACCAAAGTCTCGATGCGTGCGGCCGCTTCGTTGAAGCTCGCCGCGACGGCGGCCACCTCGTCCTGACCCTGGACGTCCACCCGATGATGCAAGGCGCCCGCACCGAAGGTTTGCATGCCGGTCTTCAAACTTTCTAAGCGGCGCGTGAGATGCCTGACCACGGGCCACGCACCCGCCGCCACGGCGGCGAACATCACCGCCAGCAGGGTGGCCAACCCCCATCCGTCGGGAACACCCGGAAAAAAGTCTACAGATCGCTCAGGAGGCGGGCGGCGCCCTTCACCGGGTTCCCCGCGCCGAAAACCCGGCCCCCGCAAGATCCATAACGTTCGGCCATCCGCCAACCGCACAGGCACCAATCGCCGAGGACCGAGACCCTCAGCCTCTCGGCGTTCAAAGCTGTCTGAGGCCCCAATGCGTGAGCCTGCGGCATTGTCCAACGCCATTGGCAAGCGCAACCGCTGCGACCAGTCTTGCAAGGCCGCACGTTGCTCGGATGGCGCCGCCGTGGAGGGGGGCAACGCTTTGGACAGCAGGTCGGCCCAAGCCTCGGCTCGCCCTTGCATCGAAGCCTCGGCACGCTGACGCTCCTGGTCCATGTGCTGGTCCATGTGCCGTTGCATCAGCCACACCGACACCCCGGCATACAGCCCGAGGGCTATCACCACGGTCAGCCAAATGCGCAGATACAAAGAACGCATGGTCGCTCAGGTCACACCATCTTGCTTGCGCGCAAAGACATAGCCGGTGCCTCGAACGGTGATGACGCGTTGCGGGTTCTTGGGATCGTCCTCGATGACTGATCGAATGCGGGAAATGTGAACGTCAATACTGCGATCAAAAGCCTCCATGGGATGGCCTTTGAGCGCGTCCATGATTTGGTCTCGCGACAACACTCGGCCCGCCGATCTGGCCAAGATGACCAGCAGATCAAATTGGTGGCTGGTCAAGTCGCAAGGGCTGCCATCTAGCAAGGCTTGCCGGGCGGCCACATTGACCACCAGCCTCCCAAACTCCATGACCTCGTCAGCCGGCGCGTCGGGTGCGCTGCGGCGCAGCAGCGCCTTGACCCGAGCCAGCAGTTCTCGTGGCTCAAAGGGTTTGGGAAGGTAGTCGTCAGCGCCAATTTCCAGGCCCACGATGCGATCCAAGGGCTCACCACGCGCGGTGAGCATCAGCAGGGGTAGGCGTCGCGTGCGCACGTGGGAGCGAAGTTCGCGTGTCAGGTCCAGCCCATCCCCATCGGGCAGCATGAGGTCGAGCACCAAACCGTCGAAGAGGTCGCGGGCCAAGGCCTGTCGGCCCGAACCCAATGATCCCGCCACCTGCACCTCAAAGCCATGACCGCGAAGGTAGTCGGCCACCATGGCAGTGAGGCGCGCATCATCATCGATGAGCAGCAGACGTTGCATAGGCTGGTGCCGTGGCTTGCGTCAACTCTTGGCGGGATTCAGCGCTTCGCGCTCCTTGCGATGACGCTCCATCATGTCACGGCGCTTCTTGGCCATCTCACCCAACTGCTGCCGCTGCTCAGGCGTCAACACATTGGCGGCATCCACCAAGGCCTTGGTGTAGCGTTGGCTGACTTTGTCGTGTTGGCTCAACATCTTTTGCCTCAAGGTCTCCACGGCCGCCGCATCGATCTTAGGCTGGACAAACTGTTGCCGCATTTGTTGATGGTCGGCGCGGCCGGCCTCGCGCAGGGCTCGGATATCAGTGCGGGCGGACTGCATGATCTGACGGATTTGTTGACGCTGCTCAGGGGTGGCCTTGGCCAGGTTGAGCAGGCGCTCATTGAAATGCGTCCCCATGCCGCCGTGACGCCCCTCGGGGCCTCCCGGGCCCATATGGCCATTTTGCCCCCCAGGGCCTCCAGGTCCGCCTGGTCCCATCCTGCCAGGACCTCTGGGGGCCATGCCAGGTTGACTCGCAGCAGGGGGCGGTCCACCCGGGGCACCGGCCGCTTGATCGAGCAGACTTTGCGCCGTGGGCGCACCGTCGTCTGCCTGGGCCCAGGCTGCACCGGTCCACCAGGCGCTGCTGGCCGCCGTCAGGGCCAAGGCCATAGCCACTTGCCGGCCATAAATTTCAAGCTTCTTCATAGGAACACTCCTTTTGTTCGCGTCCAGACGCGGTCTCGGGTGGTGAATGTGA
>CAZCJB010000057.1:0-16668 GCA_964498795.1 uncultured Rubrivivax sp.
ATGTCAGGCAGCATGGTCCGAATTTTAGGGTTGGCTTGCGCGCGCTGCAACACGCCGTTGCCCACTTTCCAATTCAACAAATGCCCGACCTTGCCTAGAGTACGACCCCAACGCCCCAGGCACTGCAAACCAAGGAAAAGTCATGCACAAGATGTTGATCGGAGACCAATGGCTGAGCGCACGCGATGGCCGGACACTGCCGGTCGTCAACCCCAGCGATGGTCAGCCTTTTGACGAGATTTCTCGCGGAACTGCGCATGAAATCGATCTGGCCGTCAAGGCCGCCCGTGCCGCACAGCAAGGACCTTGGGCGCGCATGACACCCACGGAGCGTGGGCGCATCCTTTGCAAGATCGGGCAAATGGTGCTCGACCACGAAGAAGAACTCGCTCAGCTCGAAGCCAAGGACACCGGCAAACCCTTGACCACCGCACGCAACGACATCAAGGTGCTCGCGCGCTACTTTGAGTTCTATGGGACAGCCGCCGACAAGGTCCACGGAGAAACCATCCCCTTTCTCAACGGACACCAAGTCAGCCTGCTGCGCGAACCACTGGGCGTGACCGCGCACATCATTCCATGGAACTATCCCGCGCAAATGTTGGGTCGTACGGTGGCGCCCGCTTTGGCCATGGGCAATTCCACCGTGCTCAAGCCGGCCGAAGACACCAGCTTGTCGGCCCTGCGAGTCGCTGAGCTTGCCCTGGCTGCAGGGCTGCCCCCTGGAGCGCTCAATGTGGTCACGGGGCTGGGTGAAGAAGCCGGCGCGGCCTTGGCGGCTCACCCGGGCATTGATTTCATTTCTTTCACCGGTTCGAACGAGGTGGGCACCTTGGTGCAGCAAGCAGCCGCCAAGAACGCGGTGAAGTGCGTCTTGGAGTTGGGCGGCAAGTCCCCCCAAATCGTGTTTGAAGACGTCGACGCCGAACGGGCTGTACCCATCATCGTGCGTGCCATCGTGCAAAACGCCGGACAAACCTGCACTGCAGGCAGCCGTCTGCTGGTACAACGCTCCATCTACGACCAATTTGTGGGCAAGGTGGCGCAAGCGTTTGGCAAGGTGCGCGTGGGAGCGCCAGAAGTGGATCTCGATTGCGGCCCGGTGATGAACCCTGCGCAGTTCGCGCGGGTGAATCGCTACATTCAACAAGCGCGCGACAGTGGCGTGGCTGTGTTGGCCGAAGGCAGCATCGCCGCGGGCACGAAGGCCTCCGGCTATTTCGTCAAGCCCACGCTGTTCGGACCTGTCCCGCGCGACCATGCCATCGCGTGCGAAGAAGTCTTCGGCCCTGTCTTGGCCGCCATGCCTTTCGAGGATGAAGCCGACGCCATTGCATTGGCCAATGGCACCGATTACGGGCTGCTGGCGGCCGTGTGGACCGAAAACGCAGGGCGTTTGCAACGCGTGGCCAAGGCCGTGAAGGCGGGTCAAGTCTTCATGAACTGCTACGGCGCCGGCGGCGGCGTGGAGCTGCCGTTTGGCGGCACCAAACGCAGTGGCCATGGACGCGAAAAGGGGCTTTTAGCCCTGGAAGAGGTGAGCACCACCAAGACGCTGGTGCACTATCACGGCTGACGCAGGTATCTCCTTGCACCATTTGGCGCCTGTGTCGAAACCGCCTCACAATCGCGCATGTCTCCACATGCCCCTCAGCGAACGCACCCCCTGCGGCACCTCGTCCTGATCCTGGGAGATCAGCTCGATGAGTTTGCGCCCGTGTGGTCCGACTTTGATCCGTCCCGCGATGCAGTGTGGATGGCCGAGGTCGATGAAGAATCGACTCATGTCATCTCCTCCAAACAGCGCACGGCCGTGTTCTTGAGCGCCATGCGGCATTTCGCGCAGCGCTTGAGAGATCGCGGCCATGGGGTGCATTACAGCCTCATCGATGCCCCCGACAACACGGGCACTTTGGCGGGCGAATTGCAGCGCAGGCTCCGGGCTGAGCCACCGGCCAAGGTGGTGATGACGGCCCCTGGCGACTGGCGCGTGTGGCAAGCGCTTCGCGCTGTGACACGCGAGTGTGGTGTGCCGTTGGAGGTACGAGATGACACCCACTTTTTCTCGACCGTGCGAGAGTTCACCGACCACCTTCAATCGCGCAAGCAATTGCGATTGGAATTTTTCTATCGTGAAATGCGCGCGAAGACGGGCATCTTGATGACCAACGGCAAGCCCGTGGGGGGGCAATGGAACTTTGACACCGACAACCGCGCCAGCTTTGGCAAGAAGGGCCCTGGGTCGCTCCCCTCTCCCACAAGGTTTGCGCCCGACGAGATCACCCGCGAGGTGATCGACACCGTCAACCGGCGCTTTTCACAGCACCCCGGCTCTTTGGACTCGTTTGCCTGGCCGGTGACCCGAGAGCAAGCGCTGCAAGCCTTGCAGGCCTTCATTGATGAGCGGCTGCCCCACTTCGGCACTTACCAAGACGCCCTGTGGGAAGGAGAAGTCTGGCTGTACCACTCGCACTTGTCCTCCGCACTCAACTTGAAGCTGCTGCGCCCCCACGAGGTGGTGAAGGCTGCGCAGGATGCCTATGAACGAGGTCACGCGCCCTTGCCTGGCGTTGAGGGGTTCATTCGGCAAATTTTGGGATGGCGCGAGTATGTGCGCGGGATTTACTGGACCCAAATGCCGCAGTACGCCACGCTCAACGCCTGGCAGGCCCACCATCCCTTGCCCGACTTCTATTGGACAGCGCAGACCGACATGGCCTGCTTGCGAGATGCCATCCACCAAACGTTGACACAAGGCTACGCCCATCACATCCAACGTCTCATGGTCACGGGGCTTTATGCCCAGTTGCTCGGCGTCTCACCGCAAGAGGTGCACCGCTGGTACTTGGGCATGTATGTGGATGCCGTGGAATGGGTGGAGCTGCCCAACACCCTGGGCATGAGTCAACATGCCGATGGGGGTCTCATGGCCAGCAAACCTTATGTCGCCAGCGGCAAATACATCGACCGCATGAGCAACCACTGCAAAGGATGTCGATATCGCCCCGACCTTGCCACCGGCGATCAGGCTTGTCCCTTCACCACGCTGTATTGGGACTTTCTGGGCCGGCATGAGCCCGCGCTCAGCGCCAACCCGCGCATGGTGATGCAGCTCAAAAACCTGCGACGCCTCAGCGCCGATCAACGTCAAGCCATCGCCCATCAGGCTGATCAGCTCAGAGCGGCTGCCTCCTGAATCAATAGCCCGACATCTCATCGAATTTGGGAGGACGTTTGCCCACGAAGGCGGACATCCCCTCTTGCCATTCCGCGCCCCCCACCAAAATGGACAGGGCCTCAATGCCATAGCGGCGTGCACTGCGCAGATCGACCTCCTCGCAGGTGTAGATCGTGCGCTTGGACTGTATGATGGCGTGGGGTGCGAGGGCGCGCAGCTCTTTGGCCAGATTCATCGCGGTCTCCATCAGCTGAGCCTGTGGGACCACCGCCGAGAACAATCCGTGCTTCTCGGCCTCACGGGCTGGCACATGTCGAGCTCGCAAAATCCAATCCATCGCCAGCGAACGACCCACATGGCGAGACAGCTTTTGGACACCTCCGGCGCCTGCAATGGCGCCAAGCCGCGTCTCTGGCAACCCGACTTTGGTGGCCTCGTTGACCACCCGGAAGTCACAAGACAGCGCCAACTCGAACCCGCCACCCAGGGCGAATCCGTTCACCGCGGCAATCGTCGGAAATCTCAAGTCCTCCAGACGATCGAACGACTCTGCAATGCGCATGAAGTAATCATTGCGCGATTGAAGGGGCGCTTTGATGTGGGCCGACTCTCCCGCAAAGTATTTGAGGTGCGCGCCACAGCAAAAAGCTCGCTCTTGCCCGGTGATGATGAGGGCCCGCGTGGGGCGCTGATTCGCCCAGTCCAAGGCCGCATTGAATTGATCCAGCAATTCCATCGACAGCGTGTTCATCTCTTGCGGACGGACCAGGGTGATCAGCGCGATGCCTCGATCCGCCCATTCAATGTGAACGGCGGATCCGCGAACGGGATCGTTGGACAGTGCGCTGGAGGTGGGTTCGTGAGACATGACGATGGTTGCTGAGTGCCAAAGGGAAGTGGGAATGGGAACGCAAAATCGCCCGCATGTCCACAGGACTAACCCGTGGGTCAGTTTATTGACCCAATGGATATTTTGATGCAGGATGCTCCCATGAACACCTTTACCGGAAGCGCGCTGCGGTCGCGAATCTCAACGTCCCATCCGATCTTCAGCGCCAATACGGCCCATCACGCGGCGTTGGCCGAAGCATTGAGCACCCGACTCCAGGCAGCGCTGGCCGGCGGTGGGCCGTTGTTGGTGGAGCGGCATCATGCTCGCGGCAAGATCTTGGTGCGCGACCGAATTGATCTCCTGGTCGACCCTCTGACGGCTTTTTTGGAACTCTCCCCGCTCGCAGCCTACGGGCAATACGGGGGCGAAGTGCATTCGGCCGGCATCGTCACGGGCATCGGCATCATTGCGGGCACGCCGTGCATGATCATTGCCAACGATGCCACCGTCAAAGGCGGGTCGTTCTTCCAAGAAACCGTGAAGAAGCATGTGCGGGCGCAGGAGATCGCCGAAGAAAACCGTCTCCCCGTGATTTACCTGGTGGATTGTGGAGGCGCGTACTTGCCCGAGCAGGATCGGGTGTTTCCCGACAAAGATCACTTTGGCAATACCTTTTACCGTCAATGCCGGATGTCGGCCAGCGGCCTGCCTCAGATCTCGGCGGTGTTTGGGGGATGCACAGCAGGCGGCGCCTACATCCCAGCCCTGTCTGACGAGGTGGTGATGGTTCGCGGCCAGGCGCGCATCCATCTGGGCGGCCCACAAATCGTCAAAGCCGCCATCAACGAAATCGTCGACGGAGAGACTCTCGGAGGTGCCGAAATGCACACGCGAGTCTCTGGCGTGTCGGACTACTTGGCCGACAACGAGGCGCAAGCGCTCCTTCGCGTGCGTGAAATCGTGGGCACGCTCAATCGCAGGGCCACACGGCGTGGTGCCTTGCGACCCGTGCGCCCGCCGCTGTACGACCCCGCTGAAATTGCGGGGATCGTTCCTGCGGACCCTAAACAGCCTTATGACGTGCGCGAAGTGTTGGCCCGCCTGGTCGATGGCTCTGAATTGCAGGAGTTCAAGCCAGAGTTTGGCAGCACCTTGGTGTGCGGCTTTGCCCATTGGGGTGGACACCCGGTCGGCATCGTCGCCAACAATGGGGTCCTGTTCTCGGAGTCTGCCGTCAAAGGCGCACATTTCATCGCCCTGTGCAACCAGCGCCAGGTCCCCTTGCTGTTTCTACAGAACATCACCGGGTTCATGGTGGGCACCGAGGCCGAGCGAGGAGGCATTGCCCGACACAGTGCCAAGCTGGTCTACGCCATGGCCACGGCACAGGTGCCGAGACTCACCGTCATCATCGGTGGCTCCTACGGCGCCGGCAACTACGGCATGTGCGGTCGGGGTTTTGCACCTCGGTTCCTGTTTGCCTGGCCCAATTCACGGATTGCCACCATGAGCCCTGACGTGGCCAGCACGGTCCTGACCGACTTGCGTCGATCCAGCACCAAAGGTGGGGTCACCGAGGAAGAAATCGCACAGATCGATCGCCAAACCCGCAAACAGTTCACGGAGCAGAGTGATCCCTACTACGCCACCTCGCGACTTTGGGATGACGGGATCATTGAACCGGCGCAAACGCGTGAGGTCATTGCGCTTTGCCTGGCCATTGTGGGGGCCGACTATCCCTCTTCGAATCACACACCCGTCTACCGCATGTAGGCGTCGCGTCTGAGACCTTCCTTTACCGTCAAGGACTCCATGTTCTCCTCCCTCTTGATCGCCAATCGTGGCGAGATCGCCTGTCGCATCATTCGCACCTGCCGTCGTTTGGGCATCCGCAGCGTGGCCGTGTACTCCGATGCCGATCGACACGCGCGTCATGTGCGCGAAGCCGATGCGACCGTCCACATTGGGCCCGCTGAAGCCGCCGGCAGTTACTTGAACCCGGAGGCCTTGATCGCAGCCGCGAAGGCCTCGGGTGCGCAAGCCGTTCACCCAGGCTACGGCTTTTTGTCAGAAAAGACCGTGCTTGCGCAGAGGTGCACCCAAGAAGGCTTGGTGTGGGTCGGTCCACGGCCGGAAGTCATCCGTTTGATGGGTTCGAAGATTGAGTCCAAGATCATCGCGCAGCGGGCTGGAGTGCCCACCGTACCTGGCTATCACGGCGAATCTCAAGACGCTCCAACCCTCCTGGCGCGGGCCCATGAAATCGGCTGGCCTGTATTGATCAAGGCCAGCGCTGGCGGCGGAGGCAAGGGCATGCGCCGCATCAATCAAGCCTCAGAATTCATCCCCATGCTCGACGAGGCTCGACGCGAAGCCCAACGCGCCTTCGGCGATGACCGCATCTTGTTGGAAAAAATGATTGCCAACCCCAGACACCTTGAGGTGCAAGTGCTGGGAGACCAGCACGGTCACCTCATCCATCTCCACGAGCGAGAGTGCTCGGTGCAGCGTCATTACCAAAAGGTCATCGAGGAAGCGCCTGCAGCCTTCTTGAGTGACCAGGTCCGAGAGTCCCTCCACCGCCGTGCGCTGCAATTGGGGCACGAGATTCAGTATGACTCGGCGGGCACGGTGGAGTTTGTGCTGGACGAAGGGACCGATGAACCCTATTTTTTGGAGATGAATACCCGTCTTCAGGTGGAGCACCCCGTCACGGAGTGGATCACTGGGCTGGATTTGGTGGAACTGCAACTGCGGGTCGCAGCGGGAGAGGCCTTGCCATTGACCCAAGACGACATCGCCGTGTGCGGCCATGCCATCGAGGCTCGCGTCAATTGCGAAGATGCAGCCCACGGCTACCGGCCCCAAGTGGGGCATGTCACACGGGTGCATGAACCCACGATGGAGGGCGTCCGAATCGACTGTGGCATCCATCAGGGCAGTGACATCACGCCACACTATGACTCGATGATTGCCAAAGTCATCGGACACGGGCCACACCGTGAAGCGGCAGCGCGCCACCTGCTTGCTGGGCTTCGCGAATTCCAAATTGAAGGGGTCGGCACCAACCAATGCTTCTTGCAAGACATCATTGAGCACCCCTACTTTCACGGCCAGGCGTTGACCACCCACTTTTTGGACCGTGCGTTCCCCCAAGGCTGGTCCATGCCGCGAGAGTGGCAAGAGGATGCGCTGGCGGCCGCCCTGTATCAGGGCTTGTCCCAAGCACATGCCCTTGCACAAGCAACGGGTGACCCCTGGGGGGCAAGCCACGGGTTTCGACTGGTCGGACGCCATCGCCATGCACCTACGGCCTGGAGGGTGGAAGGATGGGGCGATGCGCCGATCGACGTGAACCTGGGTCGACATGGCACGCACTGGCAGTTGTCCTATGAGGGCGGCGTGCCGGTGTCGATGCAACTTTCTGGCGCAGGAGGTTCTCACTCGCAAGCGACAGACCTGTGGGTCACAGTGACTCGACCTCATGACAAAGTTCACTCAGGTGGCGCTCGAAAATTCCAAGTCATCACCGAAGCCCCTCAACGCCCGTCCCCCCGGTCCGTCACGGTCTGTGCCGACGGTCAACGTTGGACGCTGCAAATCCAATCACGGCTCGAAGCGATGGCCGCAGCAGCCAGTGGTCAAGAGCGCGCACAAGGAGAAATCCGCGCCAACATGCCAGGTTTGGTCACCACGGTGAATGTGACGGCAGGGCAGCGAGTCCGTGCCGGAGAAGTCGTGGCCGTTCTGGACTCGATGAAGCTTCTCTACAGCTATGAGTCACCGATCGATGGGGAGGTGTCCACCGTGGTCTGCAAGGTGGGCGATACCGTGTCCGGCGGTCAGCTGATGGTCGAGGTCACACCGATCGAAATGTCTTAACCGCCGCGCGGGTGGTGGCGTCTTCGCCGGCTTCTTCGCCGGCAGCTGCGCTATCGATGCACCTTGATGCCGACTTTTTCGCGATCCCACAGTTGATCGCGACGCGCCTGAGCATCTTGCTTCAACTTGTACTTTTCGATCTTTTCGCTGGGCGTTTTGGGCAATGCGTCAATGAACGCCACAAAGCGCGGCACCATGAAATAGGCCATGTTGTCGTTGGCAAAGGCCACCAGTTCTGCTTCGGTGACATGAGCACCCGGTTGGCGCACCACGTACACCATGACTTCATCCTCACTCATCTCTGAACTGACGGGCACGGCCGCTGCCTCCAACACCGCGGGATGCCGTGACAAGATCAACTCCACCTCGTAGGCGGAGATGTTTTCCCCTCGTCGGCGGATGGCTTCTTTTTTTCGATCGACGAAGAACAAGTAACCGTCCGAATCCAGGTATCCACGATCCCCTGTGTGGAACCATCCGCCACGCCACTCATGGGCCGTCGCCTCGGGCATCTTGTAGTAACCCAACATTACGTCGCCGGGCTCGTCGGTGCGCATGCAGATTTCTCCGACCTCGCCTGCGGGCAACGTCTGCTCCTGTTCATCGATGATGCGCAACTGAACCCCCGCACTGGGTCGGCCTGCAGACCCCGCCTTCGCGGGAGGGTCCTCTGGCGTGAACAAGGTCATCGCAAAGTTCTCGGTCATGGCGTAGACCGACGTGATGGTCACACCGTAGCGGTCTTGGTACTCGTGGTAAATCGCCTTGGGCACAGGCACCACCATGGACTGACGCAGACGGTTGTTCTTTTCCTGAGGGGTCGGTGGCAGCTGCCACAGGATGTTCAGCATTGCGCCCAGCGCGTTGAATTGAGTGGCACCAAAGCGAATCACATCGTCCCAGAATTGACTGGCCGAGAATCGGGGAGACAGCCCCACCGAGGCGTCTGCCCAAAGCGCTGCGTACATGGAGTACCACAAGGCATTGCCATGGAACAGCGGCAAGCTTACATACAGCACATCATCGGTGCGATAGCCATAGCGCATGGCCAGCGAGCGGCCCACTCCATGGCCTTGTGAATGCGGCGACATGACGCCCTTGGACGGACCCGTGGTACCTGAGGTGTACATGATCAGATGCATGTCACTTGCACTGATCGCATCGATGGGAGGTGCGTGAGATGCTCCTTGCTGGAGCTCGGACAAGGCCACCTTGGCCCATTGGGAACCGAAGGCGGAATCGGCATCGTGTCCCATATGGAGCACGCCTCGCAGCCCAGACACTTGAGCCGCGACCTCCGCCACCCGCGCGGCAAAGTCTGCATGCACCGCCACCCAACTGGAATCGGACTGCTCCAGAAAATACCGAAGCAACTCGCCCTTGGCTGCCGTGTTGAGCGGCACTGCCACGGCGCCGATTTTGCCCAGGCCCCAGATCAGCCACATGAACTCCGGTCCATTGGGTAACATCACCGCCACATGATCGCCCCGACCGATACCCATGGCCTTCAGGCTGTTGGCGTAGCGATTGGTGGTGTCCTCCAAACTGGCGTAGTCATAGGTCTGGCCGTCCCACTGCAGCCACGGTCGGGAGCCCACAGTGGCCGCTTTGTCGGCCAGGATGCGGCCGATCGTGCGTTGGTTGACAGGATAGTCTTTCATGCTCAAATCTCGGGCCTAAGCGCGCGCGTAAGCCCTTTCAAACACCCAGGTAAGCCTGGGCCAAATCACCCTTGGCTGTGATCTCGCTCGGAGACCCCTGCAACACCACTTTACCGTGCTGCAGAACGTAAACGTAATCGGCCATTCGCAAGACCAAGTTGGCGTTTTGCTCCACCACCACCAGGGTGATGCCGCGGTCACGCAACTTCACCAATTCGGCGAACACCTGCTTGACGATGACGGGTGCCAACCCCAAACTCACCTCATCGGCCAGCAGCAACCTAGGGCGCCCCATCAATGCACGGCCAATGGCCAGCATTTGCTGTTCGCCACCGCTCAATGTGGAACTGTCTTGCTGCTCCCGTCGGGCCAAAGCGGGAAAGGTCTTCAACACGCCCACCAGGTCTTGCGCGATGGACGACCTGTCAGATCGCACAAAGGCACCCATGACGAGGTTTTCACGCACGGTCAAGTCAGGAAACATGCCTCGCCCTTCGGGCACATGGGCAATGCCCAGCCGAACGCGCTTTTCGGCCGTCACGGCCGCAAGGTCTTGACCCGAGAGATACACCTGACCTGTGGCAGGCGTGTTCAACCCACTGATGGTGCGCAACAACGTGGTCTTGCCAGCGCCATTGGCGCCGAGAATGGCCACCATCTGCCCCTCATGCACCTGGATGTCAACACCCGACAGTGCGCTCACCGCACCGAAGCGCACCGACAGGTCTTTGACCTCCAGCAAGGTCTGGGACTCAGGCATCAGCGGCCTCCTCGCCGAGATAGGCCAGCAGCACCTTGGGGTCCTTCAGCACGGCCTCGGGAGTGCCCCTGGCAATCACCTGTCCTGCATCCAAGACCACCACGTCGTCGCAGAGGCGACGCACCAACCCCATATTGTGTTCGACCAGTACGACGGCCACGCCTGGCTGAGCTCGCAGCTCCAACACCAGTTGCGCGAGCTTTTCAATCTCTGCCTCGTTCAATCCTGCGATAGGCTCATCCAGCAGGAACAGCCGTGCCCCCATCACCATGGATCGACCCAACTCCACCAATTTGCGATGCCCATAAGGCAAACTCGCCGCCGTGGCGCCCAGCACCGACTCCAGTCCGAGGCGGGCCGCCACGGCACGCACCTTGTGGCGAGCGGCCTGCTCTTGGCGTGACACGTTGGGGAGTCCCAGCCACTCCGACAACACACCGTAGTCCAGGCTTTGGTGGCATGCAATGAGCAGGTTCTCTTCCACCGTAAATTCAGCCACCAGATCGGGATGCTGAAACACACGCCCCACGCCGCTGGTGGCCATGCGGTCGGGTGAGATACGCCGCAACACTTGGCCATCCAATTGAATTTGCCCAGCCGTCGGCACCGTGATGCCCGAAACACAGTTGAGCAACGTGCTCTTGCCCGCCCCGTTGGGGCCAATCAAGCCCACAATGCGTCCGGTGTCCGCGCGCAAACTCACATCCTTGAGGGCATGGACGCCACCAAAGCTGACGCTCAAGCCTTGAATATCGAGCAGGGTCGTGCTTGCGCTCATGGGTTCTCCCGGCTGTGCCGTCCCCCACGAAGTCGGCCCAAGCTTGCCAAGCCTCGCGGCAACAACACCATCACCCCCATCAACGACAAGCCGAACACCAAGCCTGGTGCGTCCTTGAGACCCCGAAAGATTTCGGGCACCAACACATAGAAGGCAGATCCCATGAGCGCGCCTCGCACAGACCCTAAGCCTCCAATGACCACCATGGCCAAGAACATGATGGACAGATTGACATTGAAAGCTTCAGGGTTGAGATAGCGCACCACAAAAGCCAACAATCCTCCGGCCGCTGCAGTGTAAAACGCACTGACGGCGAACGCGATCACCTTGTGACGCGCGATGGGGATGCCCAAAGAAGCCGCGGCAATTTCGCTGTCGCGCAAAATCACCAAGGCCCGACCGGTCCGACTGCGCAGCAGGTGCACCGCAGTCCACAGGGCCAAGACCAAGGCCACCAAGATGACGTAGTACATCTGAGCGTCGGCACCCAGCCATTGCCCTCCCACCACGGCAGTAGGCACCTCGAATCCCGCACCACCTCCGGTCAAGCTGCGCCATTCGAAGATCAGTTTTTGCACCACCACGCCGAAGCCCAGCGTGGCAATCGCCAGATAAAGATTCTTCAACCGCAAGGCGGGCACGGCAATGAGGGCTCCCATCAGCGATGTCACGGCCGCTGCCACCGGAATCGCCAGCCACATAGGCCAACCGGCGCGCACCGTCAGCAAGGCCGATCCGTAGGCTCCCAAGGCAAAGAAACCCGCATGCCCCAAGCTGATCTGGCCGCTGAAGCCCACCAGGACGTTCAAGCCGATGGCCACCAGCGCGTAAATGCCAATCAGACTGACCAAATAGACCGGGTAGCCGCCCGCCACCCAAGGCAATACCAAAAGTCCCATCACCGCCAAGCCGCCCAGGGCTTGAAACATGCGGCTGGAGGGCGCTGTTGCAGCCGCCGCTGCCAACATCTTTTCAGGGGCAACAGGTTGGGCTTGGGGGGCGGGGCCGTTTGAGGTCATGTCAGACCTTGCGCTTCTTGATACGACCGAACACGCCCTCAGGCTTCAAGATCAGCACGGCGATGATCAGTCCGAAGGACAGCGCCTCACTGAAGCTGCCGGACACATAGGCTCCCATCAGATTTTCGATCACGCCCATCGACAAGCCGCCCAAAAACACGCCACCCAGCGAGGCCAGTCCACCCAGCACAGCACCCGCAAAACCCTTGATCAGCAAGGGCCCCATCATGTTGACGTCCAAGAACACCAAGGGCGCCACCAGAACGCCGGCCACCGCACCCGCCACGGCGCCCATGGCCCAGGCCATGGCAAAGGCGCGGTCAATGCGCACCCCCATCAACCGTGCCACCGTCTGATTCTGGCTGGCTGCCCGCAAGGCAATGCCCGCACGCGTATGACGCAGCAACAGGGTGAAGCCAACGATCATCGCCACCGACACCAAGATGGTGCTGACGCTGTCAACAGCCAGGTTGACACCGAGGACCTTGATGGGGGGACGGTCCGACGCAGGCGAAGGGAAGATATTGGTCTCGTGCCCCCATAGCAAACCGGCCAAGCTGTGCAAGGTGATGTTGAGCCCCAACGTGGCAATCACGGTATTGAGCACCGGTGCTCCCAGCAACGGCCGAATGATCAACTGCTGCACCACCAATCCTTGCACCGCCGCAAACAACAGGGCGATTGCGACAGCGGCCCACCAGTCGAGCCCATAGCGCTGCATGACCCAGTAGGCCACGAAGGCCGAGAACATGGCCATCTCGCCCTGCGCAAAGTTAGGGATGTCGGTGGACTGCAGCACCAAGACGATGGCAATGGCAATCAAGGCGTACAAGCTGCCTGACGCCAAACCGCCTATGATGAGCTCACCGATCACAGGCGCACCTCTGGCTTGATCGAATGGCCCGGGGCCTCACGACGCAACAAGGCGCGCAAGCGTTGGCGTCGGTCACGGCCTGACAGAGACTCCAAGAAGCGCAGGCCTTGTGGGTCGATGACTTCATTCAACAAGCGAATCTGCTCGGTCGTTGGCGGCACGGTCTCTTGCAAGGTCAGCCGCCACGGCAGCGCAAACCCTGTCACCGCTTGGACCTGGTCGCGCGTCACACCCCGGTGCAGACTCATCACATCCAATGCGCCCTGCGCATCAGAGGTCATGACGCACAGCTCAGTCACGACCACGATGGTCTTGGGCGTGTGAGCATGGGCGCTCTGTCCAGGCTTGAGGTTTCCAACACCGCTGATGTGATCGAGTTGCTTCACAAAAACATCGGTCGTATGCCGCGGCACGTAGTAAAACACGCGCCGGGCCACCGACGTGGCATCCGGAATGCCAGCCGCTCCGGGCAGGCGGATGCGTCGCCCACCTTCACGGCCAATCTGCACATTGTTGGTCCATCCGTAGGCATCGATTTGAGCCGGTCGCATGAATTCCGTCCAGCGCGGTCGTCCATCGATGAATGCAGAGGGCATGATGGCGAGATTCACGTCCACATAGTCCCAGCCCACCAAGGCACGCCCGAGGGTCAGTGCCTCGTCTTGCCCCAGGGACAAGGGCCTGGGACCGCACATCAAGGTATTGCCATTCGGGCACAAGCTCACACCCCGGGGCGCATGGGTGTGTCTGGCCAGCATGTAAGCGGCATTCGACAAGAAGGTGCCGATGCCCTCTCCTAACAAATCACCATCTGCCACGTAGCGACTCATCGCCACGACCATCTGGTCAATGCGGCTTCGACCTGCGGCGTGGGTGTCAGTCAACATGGCTCAGCCACGTTCTCCATGGAGGACTCGAGCCATAGCGGCCAGGCCTGTGGGTCTTCAGCAGCGTCCACATAGTCCAACATCCCATCCAAGTCCAGCGCTTGGTGCGGATAGCACGAGGTCGGCAGAGAACCGCCCGGCACCAGGGCCAGGGCATCCACCGAATGTGCCGGCAACCTTAGCCCACCTTGATAACTCAATAACTCTTCTTTGGTGACCCGCCGTTCGACCGTGACCACCGTCGTACGCGCGACGGTGGGCAGGTAAGGATCCAACGCCAACTGACCTGACAACCAGCAATTGCCCTCCTCGTCAGCCGCTGCCGCATGCAACAAGGCCACGTCCACTCGGACGGCAGGCACGGCCATCAAAGGCTTCCCACTCACCGGACAATCGAAACGGTGCAGATCAGGCCGGTTCCTGTACAAATCCGTGCCACTCAGGGTGTCGAGCATGGGCAAAAAGGGCACCCGCATGGTGCCGGCCAACACGGCATAGGTGAGCGTGTATTCAGTCTCTTCAATCACCTCCAAGGTGCCCTGACGGGCCGCTGCCGTGAAGTGGGGCGCCAAGCCCACGATCTCCAAGCCGGCATAGCAGCTGCGCAATCGGCGGACGCAACCGGCGCCCACCAAGAGGTCGGTCTCGAGACCCGCAGTGAAGGTCACGACCTCGAGATCGCGCACCTTTGAACGCGCAATCGCCAAGGCCGCAGCGACGGGTCGCCGGTACAGCGTCATGCCGCCGATCGCCAGGCTGCAGCCTGAGACGATCGGCTTCAGCGCGGACGCCAGTGCGACCCAGTGCGCCACTTACTTGGCCTTCATCCAGCTCGACACAATGTTCCACTTGCCTTCTTTGGCCCGCAAGAAAGCCACGCTCAAACTGCCGGCGTGCTGATCCTTGGTGAAGGTGATAGGCGCCATCAGGCCCGTGTCGTAGTCTTTCATCGACTCCAGCGCTGCCACGATGGACTCTGCGTTGATCTCGCCTTTGATGCTCTTGAGAGCCTGCACCAAGATCTTGCCGGCGGTGTATCCATGCAAGCTGTACGTGGTGGGATTGGTCTTGGGTAGGAACTTTTTCTGATGGCCTTGGAACTCTGCCATGGCCGGCTTGGAGGAATCCAAGGGCTCCATCACGGCCACAGCCACCGAGCCCTCCACCAGCTGCACACCTGCCAACGTGAAGGTCTGCGGATCACCCAGCGCGTTGTGACCGCTGAATAAGGGCTTCCACCCCATCTTGCTGGCCTCTTTCATCACCAAGGCCGCGTCTCTCGGGATGCCCAAGAAGACGACACTTTCCACATCGGCTTGGCGAGCCTGCGCCACCACACCACTGAAGTTGGTAGAGCCTCGATCGAAAGGCAGTTTGGTCAACGCGATGTTGTCTTTCTTGAGACGTGCTTCCAGGCCCGCCACCGCATCTTGGCCAAAGTCGTCGTTTTGATAGATGGCCGCAATCTTCTTGTGCTTGACTTCGGTCAGCACGTAATCGCCCAACACATTGGCCTGCACACGCACCTCTGGCAGCGTCGTGAAGACATAGCGCTTGGTCGGATTGGTCAAGGTGTTGCTGAAGGCATAAGGGAACAGAATGGGCACTTTGCGCTCGGTGGCATAAGGCACCAAGGCGGCCACGTTGGGCGTTCCCGTGGGAGACACGAAGGCGGTGATCTTGTCTTGCTCGACCAGCTTCTTGGCCGCAGCCAAGGTCTTGGTCGGGTCATAGGCGTCGTCCTCTGCAATCAGCTCCAGCTTGCGGCCATTGACACCCCCTTGCGAGTTGACCAACTCCACGTAGGTTTGCAAGCCATCGCGCACTCCGGCGCCTAACAACGACAGCGACCCCGACAAGGGGCCTGTGAAGCCGATTCGGATGGGGTCGGAGGCCTGCGCACTCATGCTGAGCGCACCCACCGCCAAAGCAGCCAGTGCTCGTCGGGTCAGTTGGGTGAGGGGTGTAGAAAGGATCATGTGCTTCTCCAGAGGTGGACCAGGAACCCTCGAATGGTATTGACGGACTGACCAGTGCGTTATTGGGGTAACCACGTGTTCAGTCTACCTACCGATCCTTCCACTTTGGCAGGCATCAGGGCTACACTTCGCGAATTTGGAAGGAGCGCGCGGGTGAAAGGAAAACAGGTCGAAACGAGACGTAAGAGCGCGGCGCCTCTCAATGGGCAAGACAAGGCGAGCCGACATACTCCCTCTCCCCCCACGCCATCCGGGGCCTGGAACAATGCCGTGCCAGCGGCCGAGCAGCAGCGCCAGAGCAAGCGCGAGGCCTTGCTGCGCGAAGCCGCCGCATCATTCAACCGCCAAGGGTTTCACGGCACGTCGCTCAACGACATTGCACGCAAATTGGGCGTCACCAAGGCGGCGCTCTACACCTATGTCCCGAGCAAGGAGGATCTCCTGTACTTTTGCCACGACTGGGCCATGGACGGAGCGTTTGAAAGCCTGGAAGTGGCGCGCCAACAAGGCACCAACGGTCTGGACAAACTTCGCATCACCTTGCAGACCTATCTGGAGCGCATCCTCACCGAAGAAGGAGGCTTTGTGATCCTGCTCGAAGAAAATGCCTTGAACCCCGTTCACGCCAAGGCCATCATCAAGCGTCGCGACGAATTCGAGTCTGCCCTGCGTGGATTTGTGCTCGACGGCATCAAGGACAAGAGCATCGTGCGGTGCAACGAAAAGCTGGCCGTCTTCATGGCCTTGGGTGCTCTGAACTGGGTGCGCAAGTGGTACTCGGCAGAAGGCTCGTGGACAGGGCCCGAAATCGCGAGCGC
>CAZCJB010000058.1:0-16032 GCA_964498795.1 uncultured Rubrivivax sp.
GGATGTGGGCAGAAATCATCCGGCGCGTCGCCCAAGCGGCTTTTGTGATGGTGGCCATGTCATTGGTCGTGTTCCTCGGCGTGTACGCGATTGGCAACCCCATCGAGCTCTTGGTGAGCCCGCAAGCGGATGAGGCCGAGAAGCTTCGTGCGGCCGTGGCGCTCGGTCTGGACCAGCCGCTTTGGCAGCAGTACCTGACGTTTTTACGAGGGGCGTTGACCGGCGACTTGGGGCGCTCCTTTGTGTTTGGGGTCCCGGCGCTGGAGCTCATCATGAGCAAACTGCCCGCCACGATCGAACTGGCGGTGGTGGCGATGCTGATGGCTGTCACGTTGAGCATCCCCTTGGGCTTGTTGGCGGGGTTGCATCCGCAGAGTTGGTGGGGCCGAACCATCATGACCGGATCCATTCTGGGATTTTCCCTGCCCACGTTTTGGGTGGGCTTGGTGCTGATCATGAGTTTCTCCGTGTATCTGGGTTGGTTGCCCTCAGGAGGCCGAGGTGAGACGGTGTCGGTGGCGGGGATCCACTTCAGCTGCTTGACCTGGGACGGCTGGCAACATCTGATCATGCCGGCCTTCAATCTCGCGTTGTTCAAGCTGTCTTTATTGATCCGTCTGACCCGCGCGCAGACTCGGGAGGCGTTGCTGCAAGACTATGTCAAGTTTGCGCGGGCCAAGGGGCTGCCCATGTCTCGGGTCATCGGTGTGCATGTGCTGAAGAACATCCTGATTCCCATCGTGACCGTGGTGGGTTTGGAGTTTGGCGGCGTTATCGCCTTTGCGATCGTGACGGAATCCATTTTTGCTTGGCCGGGAACAGGCAAGTTGTTGATTGATTCCATCAACCAACTCGACCGCCCCGTCATCGTGGCGTATCTCTTGGTGATCGTCACGGTCTTCATCACCATCAACTTGGTGGTGGACTTGCTCTACACCGCCTTGGACCCTCGGGTGCGCTCGGGCGCGTCACACGGGGCGAGCGCTTGACATGATTGCGGCCTCATCGCCTTGGCGTCAACAGGTCAGCGAGTATCTGGAATCGCGCCTGGCGGTGTTCGGCGCTGGTTTGCTCCTGACCATTTTGATGGCGGCTCTGGTGGCCCCCTGGATCTCGCCCCAAGACCCTTATGACTTGGCCCAATTGGACATCCTCAATGGCAAACTGCCGCCCGGTCAAGTCAGCGCGGACGGCATGACCTTCTGGCTTGGCACCGATGAGCAGGGACGAGATCTATGGTCGGGGATTTTGTACGGGCTGCGCACGTCGCTCTGGGTGGGGGTGGCCAGCACCGTTTTGGCTGTCATCTTGGGTCTATTGATGGGGCTGACAGCCGCCTACTTCGGCGGCTGGTTGGACACCTTGATCATGCGGGTGGTGGACTTTCAACTGTCATTCCCAGCGATTTTGTTGGCCTTGATCTTGTTGTCCATTTTTGGCCAAGGCGCAGACAAGGTGATCATCGCCTTGGTGGCCATTCAATGGGCCTTGTATGCGCGCACGGTCAGAGCATCGGCGATGGTGGAGCGACAAAAGGAGTACATCCAAGCCGCGCAAGTCCTCAACTTGCCCCCTTGGCGCATCTTGTGGAGACATCTGTTGCCCAACTGTCTGCCGCCTTTGCTGGTGGTGGCCACGGTGCAGGTGGCGCACGCCATTTCACTGGAGGCGACGCTTTCGTTCTTTGGCTTGGGCCTGCCCATCACCGAGCCTTCTTTGGGGCTCCTCATTTCCAACGGATTTAACCACTTGATGAGCGGGCGGTATTGGATCAGCTTCTATCCCGGGGTGGCGCTGCTGCTGACCATCTTGGCCATCAACTTGGTGGCCGATCGATTGCGTGATGTTCTCAATCCTAGGTTGAGCAAGTGAGCCACCCCCATCCCCCAGCGTCGGTACGGCCCGCTCACACGGCGGTTTTGCAGGTCGAAAATCTGCAGACCCACTTTCTCACGCGGCAAGGTGTGGTCAAAGCGGTGGACGGTGTGTCCTTTTCCTTGGAACGAGGGCGTGTCCTGGGTCTGGTGGGTGAGTCGGGGTCAGGTAAATCCATCACCGGCCTGTCCATCATGGGGCTGATCGATCCCCCCGGTGTCCGGGCAGGAGGACGCATCGTGCTCAACGGACAAGATCTCTCAAAGGCCACCGAAGCGCAATGGCGCCATCTGCGGGGTAACCGCATGGCCATGATTTTCCAGGACCCCATGGTCACCCTCAACCCCGTGTTGCGCATCGACACCCAGATGATCGAGGCGGTGCAGGCGCACGAGTCGGTCTCGCGGGCCGAGGCCGTCCGGCGTTGCCGGGAGGCACTGGTCAAGGTGGGCATTGCAGCCCCTGATGAGCGCTTGGTCGCCTATCCGCATGAATTCTCTGGGGGCATGCGCCAACGCATGGCCATTGCGATCGCGCTGCTGCACCGCCCGGATGTCATCATCGCCGATGAACCCACCACGGCGTTGGATGTGACCATTCAAGGCCAGATCCTCTTTCAAATGCAGACCTTGTGTCGTGAGACGGGGACTGCCTTGATCTGGATCACGCACGATCTGTCGGTGGTGGCTGGCCTTGCTGACGAGGTGGCGGTGATGTATGCGGGTCGCATCGTGGAGCATGGGTCCACCGCACAGGTGTTGGAAAAGGCCCAGCATCCCTATACACGCGGTCTGATCGGGTCGGTCCCCAGCAGACATGAGCGAGGGTCTCGTCTGCAGCAAATCCCCGGTTTGGCCCCGTCAGGGCATTCGCGGCCGGCAGGATGTGCATTCATGCCGCGCTGCGCCCGAGCCTCAGACGAGTGCAAGCAGATGCCCCAGTGGGTGGTGCATGCGCAGGGTCATCGCCTGGCCTGCCATCACCCGCACGACCTCTGAGCCGAACGCAGATGGACATGAACACCCCTTTGCTGTCTTTGCGCCGAGTGTCCAAACGCTTCGAGCGACGACTCGACTTGGCCGAACGCTTGGCCCGGTCCTTGGGCGCACCCGTGCGTGATGGCACCGTGCATGCGGTGGACTCCGTCGATCTGGAGATACAAGACGGTGAGGTGGTGGGGTTGGTGGGCGAGTCCGGGTGCGGCAAGTCCACATTGGCGCGATTGATCGTGGGGTTGTATTCGCCCACCCAAGGTGACATTCAGTGGCTCGGGGAATCCATCTCAGCCCTGCCCGCTGCGCGAAGAAGGGACGTTCGTCTGCAGATGCAGATGATCTTTCAGGATCCTCACGCCTGTTTGAACCCGCGGCTGCGGGTGCTCGACTTGGTTGGAGAGGCTCCCTGGGTGCATGGCCTGACCCGGCGGAATGAGCAGCCGGACTGGGTGGCCTCGCAGTTGCTGCGCGTCGGGTTGGATCCGGATGTGGCCACCCGATATCCACACCAATTGTCGGGTGGGCAGCGAGCACGCGTGGGCATCGCGCGTGCATTGGCGGTGAATCCTCGGCTGCTCGTGTGCGATGAGGCCGTGGCGGCGCTGGATGTGTCGATCCAAGCGCAAGTGCTCAATCTTTTTGCAGACCTGCGTGAGTCCCTCGGATTGACCTACCTCTTTATCAGTCACGATCTCGGTGTGGTCAGGCACATCAGCGACCGCGTGGTCATCATGTACCTCGGGAGGGTGGTGGAGTCTGCAACTTGTGAGGAGTTTTTCGCGCGACCGTTTCATCCTTATTCGAGCGCACTCTTGGCCGAAGTGCCACACCTGGTGGCCAAGAAGAAGGAGTTCGTGGCGATCAAGGGCGAAATCCCCTCGCCCATGAATCCCCCTACCGGATGCCACTTCCATCCTCGATGCCCCCACGCCACATCACGGTGTCGAGACGAGGCGCCTGCGTTGAGAGAAATCGCCCCCTCGCACTTCGCAGCGTGTCATCTCCAAGGATAAGATGGCGCATGATTTCAGGAAATCCCTTCAAGACAGCTCTCGCGCGCGGCGAGTCACAAATCGGTCTGTGGCTGTCTCTGGCCAATGCCTACACCACCGAGTTGTGCGCCACGGCCGGGTTCGATTGGTTGCTCATTGACGGTGAGCATTCACCCAACGATGTGCGCAGCACCTTGCAACAATTGCAGGCGGTGGCGGCCTACCGGTCACATCCGATCGTGCGGGTGGTTCAGGGCGAAGCCGCCCTGATCAAACAGATGCTCGATATCGGTGCTCAGACCCTCTTGGTGCCGATGGTGGACACGGCGGAGCAGGCGCGGGACTTGGTACGCGCCACGCGTTATCCGCCTGACGGTATCCGCGGTGTGGGGGCCGCAGCGGCGCGGGCCTCACGTTGGGGCGCTAGGGGAGAGTATGTGGACCTGGCCAACCAAGAAGTGTGCCTGCTGCTGCAGGCTGAAAGCACCACTGCCTTGGAGCACCTAGAGGCCATCTGTGCCGTGGACGGTGTGGACGGCGTGTTCATCGGCCCATCGGATTTGGCTGCATCCATGGGATACCGGGGCCAACTCGCCCACCCTACCGTGCAAGCGGAGATCGATCGCGCGATCCGCCGGATCACAGCCAGCGGCAAGGCCGCAGGTATTTTGACGGCGGATCCTGCCTTGGCCCAACACTACTTGGCGCTGGGCGCCACTTTTGTGGCCGTGGGCATCGAGGCCAACGTGCTCAGCCAAGGGGTACGCCGCTTGGCGCAGTCCTTTGGGCGAGGCTAGGCACCCGCTTTGCAACCAGCTTTGACATAAGCCAAGTCGCTCAAGCTCCCTCTGTGCGTCAATAAGCCCGTTCCTGCCGACTGCCCAACGAGGTCAGCTCAGGAACCTACGGGAGACTCGCATGGACTTGGCTTGGCTGATGCCCACGCTCGCAGCGCTGGGTGGCGTTTTGCTGGTGACCTTTTTGTTTTTCTTCGCGACCACGCGTGGTGCGTTGATCGTTCGATCCTGGATGCCTGGCGTCAAGGCACCTGACGCGCATGTCTATCCCATTTATTCCCGGATGGGCTTGATTCGCCTCATTGACTTCCAACCCATCATTGCGGCGATCTTGCTCTTTCAGTATGACCGCTTGGTACGAATCATGACCCACGTCATGTCCAAGATGGATCTTCGAGGGAAAAAGGCGCTCATCACCTCATGCGCCTTTGGCAACGTCATGCCCTGTGTGACGCGCGCCGCACTTCGGGCGGGAGCTGACAAGGTGCAGGTGGTGGACATCATCGAAAACGAGCTGATCAACGCCGAGTCCAAGTTGCGCGAGTATCGACCCAGCTTGGAGTTCTTTCGCGGCGATGCGGCGCACGTGGGTTTGCCGCAGGGGTCGGTCGATGTCAATGTCATCTTCTTCTTGCTGCATGAGCTCCCCAACGAGCTGAAGAACGTGGTGCTTGAGGAGGCCTGCCGTGTGTTGGCACCTGGCGGCAAGCTCTTCTTGGGTGAGTTTCATCGCCCGCATTCGCTGCTGATGCGCATGCTCAGTTGGACCTACTTCAAGGTGTTCGAGCCTTGGGGCTTGGCGCTGTGGGACACCCATGACCCGATGGAGGTGCTCAGCGCCATCCCTGGCATGCAGTGCGAGCGTCGCTTGGCGTTTTTTGGCAACTATCAGATGATCATCGCGACCAAGCAAACCTGAGGTTCTCGCACGCTGTCCTTTCAAATCAGCCAGACACCCGCAATTCATTGACCACTTCGGAGATGCCGGGGGCGGCCCAAACGGCGCCGGCAGCCGCCGAACGCTCGGCCCACGAGTGAACGGTGCCTTGCAAGACCGCCTTGGACCCCTTGACCGACACCTCGATGTGCTTGGCCTCTTCTTCGGCTTGCCGAGTCAGGGCCTCCTTGATACGGCCGGTGATGTTGGCCGGTGCCGTCTGGGCCTTCAAGGTGATGGCATTGCTCACACCGGTCACTCCCAGAAGGTTGCGTACGGCTTTTTCTGCATTGTGTCGTTGGTACTCCCAATCGACCTCTCCGCTGAGCGTGACCCACCCCTTTTCCACTTTGACGCGAATGCGTTCTGCAGGAATCAGGGCATGCCACTTGAAAGAGGCTTCAGCGGCTGAGGCAATTTCGGCGTCATTGCGCCGGTGATTGGGCTCCAGCTTCACGTCCATCTCAACCGCAATGGCTTGAACGCCCGCCACACGAGCCACTGCCCGCTCGACGGCGCTTTTCTCCGCATAGGTGTCTAAGTGGCCGCTCAGTGTGATGACACCGTCTTTGACAGCCACGCCGACCTGCGAGGCACGGATGGCTGGGTCCCACTCGAGCTCCGCCATCACATCTTTTTTCAGTTGTGCATCAGTTTTCATGGGCTTCCTTTCAAGCTTCCAAGGTTGGGGTCCCTCATTCTTTGGCGTGGTGCGAACTCAAGCGTTGAGAGCAAGCAAAGCCTCGCAAGAGCAAGACCTGCAAAGTGGGGCCTGTCCCAACCTCAAGGAGAACGACATGTCACCTTTGAAACATTGGCAAGACGCCGTGAGTGCCCTCTTGGGCGTGTGGTTGATCAGCTCGCCATGGGTGCTAGGTTTTCAAGCGGAGTCGGTGGCCATGAGCAATGCCGTCGTGGCTGGCATCGCCCTGTTGGCGGTCGCTCTGGGCGCCATCTTCATACCTGCTGCCTGGGAAGAATGGACAGAATCCGCGCTCGGCCTGTGGCTCATCATTTCACCCTGGGTGCTCAAGATAGAGTCTCTCGAATGGGCCCGAATCAGCGCCGTGAGCACCGGAGTGGCTGTGCTGGTCCTGGCCTTGTGGGTCTTGATGGCCGACGAGGACTATCTCGGCTGGTTCAGTGGGACGCAGCCCCGCTGACGCCATCAATATCCGCGCGTCGCACGACTGTGCCGGGGAGGCTGCAAACCTGCAAAATCGGGGGATCGAAAGGCAGCCTTATGCTTTACAAGTTTCAGAGTCCGGCCACGGGCGATGTGATCATGCTGGGCCCTCACGGCGATTGGATGTTGCGACTCTTGGGCCGTGAGCCCGCCACGCGGGGCATCATCGAGCCTCAGGACATGGCCGCTGCGCTCGGGGCCTTGCACCAGGCGGTTGAACGAGACGACCAGCGTCGAGCCGATGAGTCGCGAACCTCCCAGGTCGAACGCAGGCATTCGCCGAGTCGGGAGTCCCACCTGGGCGATCCCGCAGAGGCGGAGGAGCCGATCTCGGCCCGCCGGCGCCTGTGGCCCATGATCGACATGCTCCAGCGTGCCCACGCAGCGCGTGAGCCCATCGTGTGGGGGGTGTGACCGGGCGGGTGATCCTGAGCGGCGACTTCGAGCAAAATTCGACATGACCGTGACCTGCCCACGCGATTGAATTTCTCGCCCTCAGGAGTCCCCCATGAAACTGACCAGCACCAGTTGGCTCAACGGAGACCGAATCCCGGCTCGCTTTGCCGCCGGGCGCCTCGCAGCCGCAGGAGGCGTCGAGTTCTCCGACAACATCAATCCTCACCTTGCGTGGTCGGGGCTGCCGGTCGGCACCCAGTCTTTGGTGTTGATCTGCCACGACTTTGACGTGCCCAGCCGAGGCGAGGATGTCAATCGCCCCGATCGGGAAGTGCCGGCAGACCTGCCGCGTGTGGATTTCTTTCACTGGCTGTTGGTTGATTTGCCCCCCAAGGCGGGAGAAATCCAAGAGGGCGAATTCAGTCGAAATTTCACGCCCAGAGGCAAACCTGGCCCGCAGGCGGCGCGAGGCACTCGACAAGGTCTCAATGACTACACGGCCTGGTTTGCAGCCGATGCCCAGATGTCGGGCATGTATTTTGGCTATGACGGCCCGTTCCCTCCGTTCAACGATACCCTGGTGCATCATTACGTGTTCACCCTCTATGCCTTGTCCCTGCCACGCTTGCCGTTGGACGGAGAGTTCACAGGCGCCCAGGTCCGCGAGGCCATGGCGGGCGCTGTGCTCGATTCGGCCACGTTCTCTGGCACCTACACCTTGAATCGGCGACTCGCGCCGTGACGCTGGAGGTCACTCGCATTTTGGCGGTGCGCCACGGTCAAACACTGTGGAACACCCAACTTCGCATACAGGGCCACACCGACATCGGCCTGGACGACACCGGCCTGTGGCAAGCCGAGCGCTTGGCCGACGCCTTGTCGAGCGAGCCGATCGATGCCATTTACACCAGTGATTTGGCCAGGGCTTGCGACACGGCGCGCGCTGTGGCCCGAAAGGTGGGCGTGGACACGGTGATCGATGTCAGCCTGCGTGAGCGCCACTTCGGCGTGTTTGAAGGCCAGACATTTTCAGAGATCGAGTCGCGGTGGCCCGAGCAGGCCACACGCTGGCGCCGACGAGACCCAGACTTTGCCGCAGATGGTGGTGAAACCTTGCAGGCTTTCTACGACCGATGTATTGCTGCTGCGGCCCGTTGCGCGAGCGCCCATCCGGGACAACAAATCTTGCTGGTGGCGCATGGGGGCGTGTTGGACGCGCTCTACCGCGCGGCCACTCGGGTGGGTTTGCAGGCTCCTCGTACTTGGGAGGTCGCTAACGCGGCTGTCAACCGTTTGCTGTGGACTCCAGAAGGTTTGACCCTGGTGGGTTGGAACGACCAACGCCATCTGGAAGACCCATCAGCCAGCCCCTGAATCAAACAAGGTCGCCGACCCTTGAGGCGGAGCCAAGCCCAGGTGTCGATACGCCGCCAAGGTGGCGGTACGACCTCGTGGCGTGCGTTGCAAATACCCTTGTTGAATCAAATAAGGCTCGATGACGTCTTCGATCGTGCCAGCCTCTTCCCCAATGGCGGCGGCCAAATTGTCCAGACCGACCGGCCCGCCATCGAACCGATGGATGATGGCCTCCAACAGTTTGCGGTCCATGACGTCAAACCCCTGCGGATCGACGTCCAGCATGGCCAAGGCCTTGTCAGCCGTGGGCGCGTCCACCCGACCATTGCCTTTCACCTGCGCATAGTCGCGCACACGGCGCAGCAGACGGTTGGCAATGCGCGGCGTCCCTCGAGACCGGCGTGCGATCTCCAGTGCGCCACCGGCGTCCACGGGCACGTCCAGCAAGCCCGCTGAGCGCGTCACGATTTGGGTCAACTCCTCTGCGGTGTAGAACTCCAGCCTTGCCACGATGCCAAACCGGTCGCGCAAGGGGTTGGTGAGCATGCCGGCACGCGTGGTGGCGCCTACCAACGTGAAGGGCTGCAAATCCAACTTGATGGATCGAGCCGCGGGGCCTTCACCGATCATGATGTCGATCTGGTAATCCTCCAGCGCCGGATACAAGATTTCTTCCACGACGGGCGATAGTCGGTGAATCTCGTCGATGAAGAGCACGTCATTGCGCTCCAGGTTCGTCAAGATGGCGGCCAAATCCTTGGGCTTTTCCAGCACCGGCCCCGAGGTCTGGCGCAAATTGACGCCCAGCTCATGGGCAATGATGTGGCTCAGCGTGGTCTTGCCCAAGCCGGGCGGGCCAAACAGCAGCACATGGTCCAAGGCTTCGGCGCGACCCTTGGCAGCGCCGATGAAGATTTCCAGTTGTTCACGGGCCTTGGCCTGCCCCACATACTCTTGCAGACCCTTGGGGCGCAGTGCCCGCTCAATGGCCTCTTCGTTGGGCGACGCAGGAGCCGCGCTCACCACGCGAGGGGTTGGGTCGAACTCGTCGGTCTGAATGGCCATGTAATGATTATCGCGGCCCCAGCCGGGTGCGGCGTTACTTGCTCAAGGCCCGCAAGGCCAGCTTGATGCCTTCGCTCACACCCACATCGGCAGGCAGTGTCTTCAGTGACGCCTGAGCTTCGCGCTCGCTGTAGCCGAGGGCGATCAACGCCTGTACGATGTCATCGGAGGCTTCCACGCGGGGCGCTGTGGGCGCAGCCTCAAAATCTGGACCCAGCTTACCCTTGAGCTCCAGCAACAAACGTTCGGCCGTCTTTTTGCCGATCCCCGGCACCTTTACCAGTCGGGCGCTGTCCTGCCGAGACACCGCACTGGCCAGTTCTTCCACGCTCAAGCCCGACAGAATGGACAGGGCCGTGCGGGGACCGACACCGCTGATGCGCACCAACTGCCGGAAGGTGTTTCGCTCTCCCGGGGTCAAAAACCCGAACAACTGTTGCGCGTCTTCACGCACCACAAAATGGGTCAACAAGGTCACCCTGTCACCCAGGGACGGCAGATTGAAAAACGTGCTCATGGGCACGTCCACCTCATACCCCACGCCCTGCACGTCGACCACCACCAGCGGGGGCGTCTTGTCAGCCAATGTGCCTGTCAGTCGTCCAATCATGGTCGTATTGTCCACGCCCTCGCCTGTCGGTCCCGGGCTGATTCACAATAAGGGGATTGTCGTCTCTCACCGCATGAGCTGAATTGGTTCTTCACCATACCTTCGAACCCGAAGACAACCGCCGCTTGGCCCACCTGTGTGGGCCACTGGATGCGCACTTGAGGGACATTGAGTTGGCATTGGGCGTGCAGATCTCCCGTCGCGGTGCAGCCTTCAGTTTCACGGGGCCTCGAGCCGGCATTCAAGAGGCGCGTGACCTCTTGAAAGACCTCTACGAGCGAGCCTCCAAGCCCCTCAGTGCAGCATCGCTCAGATTGGCCTTGTCTCCTCGACGCTCGCCAGCCAAGTCGTCAGCCGAGCCTGAAGAGTCCGAGGTGGTGCTGCACACCCGCCGCACCGACCTGGCGGGGCGAACCGCCAATCAGCGCCAGTATTTGCGGCAGATGCTCGGCTCTGACATCACCTTTGGGATCGGACCGGCAGGCACCGGCAAAACGTTCCTGGCTGTGGCCTGCGCCGTGGATGCCCTGGAGCGACAGGGTGCGCAGCGCATTGTGCTGACCCGTCCGGCCGTGGAAGCTGGGGAGCGGCTGGGTTTCTTGCCCGGGGACCTGGCTCAGAAGGTGGACCCCTACCTTCGGCCCCTGTATGACGCGTTGTATGACCTGATGGGCTTTGACCGTGTCAACAAGGCCTTTGAGCGCGGACAGCTCGAAATTGCGCCCTTGGCCTTCATGCGAGGCCGCACCCTCAACCATGCCTTCGTCATCCTGGATGAAGCCCAAAACACCACGCGTGAGCAAATGAAGATGTTTCTCACCCGCATGGGTTTCGGCAGCCGTTGTGTCGTCACGGGTGACGTCAGTCAAATCGATCTTCCCAAGGGCGTACACAGTGGCCTGGTCGATGCGGCGCATGTGCTGCACAAGGTGCCCGGCATTGCCTTCACCCATTTCACCTCGGCAGACGTGGTGCGCCACCCCTTGGTGGCGCGCATTGTGGAGGCCTACGACGCGGCCCAAGGCAGGCCGTGAGAGGTCATCTGTGAAACCCGGACTGCGCTTGTCGCTGCAAATGCCCGATGGGTCACACCGGGAGGTCCTCCAGCGGCACCAGGTGGCACGTTGGATTCGAGCGGCTTTGTCGGCCCCGGCTGAGATCACGGTGCGCATCGTGGGCGAAGCCGAAGGTCGACGGTTGAACCGTGAGTACCGACGCAAAGATTATGCGACCGACGTGCTCACCTTTGACTATGCGTCAACCCCGATCGTTCTCGCAGACCTGGTGCTCTGCGCGCCCGTGGTGGCGCGCGATGCCCTTGCCAACGGCCGGGATTTGCAAGCTCACTACGCGCACCTGCTCGTCCACGGAACCTTGCATGCCCAGGGTCACGACCACGAGACCTCGGCGCGAGACGCAAGAGCCATGGAGGCTCTGGAGAGCCAGATCCTCACCGATCTGGGGTTTGCGGATCCTTGGGGGCCTCTTGGGGGGCGCCCCGCAGCAGCACTGCGGCGATCGCCACCACCATCAAACTCACGGCGGCGTAGTCCTGCCAGTGCAGGGCCTCGCCCAGCAAGACTGCACCGCTGAACGTGCCCAGCACGGGGATCAACATCACGCTGATCGACGAAGCCACGGGCGGCAGGTGTCGGGCCAGGTAAAACCAAGCGGCATGGGCAAAAGCAAACACGCCCAGCGCGTTGTAGACCATCGCGTACATCACGTGCGCTGGAATGGCGGTCCATCGATCACGCTCCAGCATCACGGCCAAAGACGTCATGACCACCCAGGTCAAAATAGACATCCACAACACCAAGGCCAGCAGCGGCATCTGCGTGGTGGAGCGCCGCAGCCAGTGGGTCCCCAGAGCCCACAGCGCGGCGGCTGTGAGCATGGTCAGTGCGGCTGCGGGCGCTCCGGTCAGCCGCGACACTTCGTGGCTCAGCAGCAAAGCCACGCCCAGTCCGGCCGCCACCACCCCCATCAACTGTCGCAGCGTGGGCCGGTCGCCGTACATCACACCCCACATCATCGAGAAGACGGGCATGGTATAGGCCAAGATGGCAGCGCGACCCGAACTCAGCGATTGCACCGCCACGATCACCACGGCGTGCCACAAAATCATGTTGGGCAGCGCCAACTTCAGCACTTCGGCCCATTCGCTCCTCGGGCATTGCAAAGGGACACGCATCAGGCGCAGCACCACCCAAAGCACGGGCAACCCCAAGCCCAGGCTGACGGCCCGAAACGTCAGGGGTGGAAATGATTGCGGATCCCCAGGCAGACCGCTGACCCCCACCTTCATCGCTGGCCAATTGAACCCCCAAACCAGGGTCAGCAAGACCAGGAGCACCAGGGTCTTGCGGGTCAAAGCGGTGTTCAAAAGGATCTCAGCCGTCGCGCAGCATCCAGCGCAAAGTAGGTCAACACCCCATCGGCGCCTGCGCGCCGAAAGGCCAACAAAGATTCCATCATCACGGCATCATGGTCCAACCACCCTTGGGCAGAGGCGGCCTTGACCATGGCGTACTCACCGCTCACCTGATAGGCGAATGTGGGGACATGGAAGGTGTCTTTCACACGGCGCACGATGTCCAAATAGGGCAAGCCCGGCTTGACCATGACCATATCAGCCCCTTCGGCAATGTCCAGCGACACCTCGCGCAGCGCCTCGTCGCTATTGCCTGGGTCCATCTGATAAACCTTCTTGTCAGCTTTGCCCAAGTTGCCTGCCGATCCCACGGCGTCGCGAAAGGGCCCATAAAAGGCACTGGCGTACTTCGCGCTGTAGGCCATGATCCGCGTGTGAATGAGTCCGTGGGCCTCCAGGTTTTGGCGGATGGCGCCAATGCGGCCGTCCATCATGTCGCTCGGCGCCACGATGTCCACGCCGGCTTGGGCCTGCACCAGCGCTTGCTGGCGCAGCACGGCCACTGTCTCATCGTTCAGGATGTAGCCCGTGTCATCCAACAACCCATCCTGGCCATGGCTGGTGAAAGGGTCCAGGGCCACGTCGGTCAGCAGGGCCAGGCCAGGAAACCGCTCCTTCAGGGCCCGAACTGCCCTGGGCACCAGCCCGTCGGGGTTCAAGGCTTCTCGTCCATCGGAGGTCTTGAGCGCCGGGTCGATCACAGGGAAAAGCGCCATCACCGGCACCCCCCATCGCATGCAGTCTTCAGCCACGGCATACAAAAGGTCCACGCTGCGGCGTTTGACGCCTGGCATGCTGGACACATCCTGCTCTTGCCCCTGCCCATCCAGGACGAAGACGGGCAAGATGAAGTCTTCCGGCGCCAGTCGATGTTCGCGCACCAGTGCGCGGGTGGCTGCATCGCGACGCAATCGGCGCGGCCGACCGGCGGGATAGGGTGCAAAGTTCACCGTCAAGGCATGCCTCCTGCGACTCGAAAGGGCCTTCAATGATATCCGTGTAAGGAGGTCGACTCTTCGGTCATTCGAGCACGACAGGCCCATAATTCCCCCATGGGCAATTCATATCTCTGGGTCAAAGCGTTTCACATTGTGTTTGTGGCCAGTTGGTTCGCGGGCTTGTTTTACCTGCCCCGGATCTTCGTGAACTTGGCCATGGTCGAGCCGGGCAGCCATGCTGAGCGGGAGCGCTTGTTGCTCATGGCTCGCAAGCTCTATTCGTTTTCCACCCTTCTCATGATTCCGGCCCTCGCGCTGGGCTTGTGGTTGTGGATCGTGGTGGGCATCGGGTGGGGAGGCGGCCAGGGATGGATGCATGCCAAGCTCGTGATTGTGGTGGCCATCGTGGGCTACCACCATGTCTGCCGGCGCATCTTGCGCACCTTCGAAGAGGGGCGCAATCAGCGCAGCCACAAGTGGTTCCGCGTGTTCAATGAGATCACGGTCGTGGGTTTCATTGCGTCGGTCGTGTTGGTGGTTGTCAAACCGTTCTAAGAAGAGACCTATCCCATGAGGGCCACCCGCAGCTTGGCCTGGCCGCTGTCGGTGGTCTACCTGGTGCTGGTAGGGTATGCCTCGCTGTATCCCTTCTCGGGGTGGCGTTGGCCACCGGGGCACGCCCTGACGGATCTCATGGTTTTGCACTGGCTTGCGTGGGCAGGCCATTTCGACGACCTGGCCAATTTGCTGGGCTACGCGTTGTTGGGCTTGTTGCTCGCCACATCCGTGATGCGCAGTGGGGGGTCCTGGCGGCAGGCCGTGGTCGCCGGGTGTTTGGGGCCAAGCGCCCTTTCCTATGTTTTCGAGGTGACCCAGCATTTCTTGCCCAACCGCGTGCCATCGGGCCGCGATTGGGCGCTCAACACCGCAGGCGCGGTGCTCGGTGCAAGCCTCGCCGCAATCCTTCAATTCACAGGGCTGTTCAAGCGCTGGCAGCGTCTGCGAGAGCGATGGTTCTTGCCCGACAGTGTGGGTGCGATCGCCTTGTTGGTGCTCTGGCCCGTCGCCCTGCTCTTTCCCCTGCCCGTGCCGCTGGGAACTGGCCATATCTCTGAACCTTTGAGAGGGGTTGTCGAAGGGCTCACGGCCCCCTGGGGGCTGGTTTGGCCCGCGCCGCCCTCGACACCGCTGTCAGCGGCACGTGAAACCCTGGCCGTGATGCTCGGACTGTTGGTGCCTTGTCTGTTGGCGCTGGTGGTCACCCGATCCGTCGGTCAGCGCTTGGTCATGGTCGCCGGCGCAGGCTTGGTGGCGTTGGCCGGCACAACTTTGTCGACGGCCCTCAATTTCTCTCCCGACCACGCACTGGCCTGGCTCACCCCGACGGTGGTTCCGGCGGCCATGGCCGCACTTGTGCTGGCTGGCGTGCTCAGCCTGGCGCCCCCCAGATTGACAGCCGCGTTAGCCCTGGTGTGCGTGACCGCCATGATCGTCTTGGTGCTGCAGGCCCCCTCGGATCCCTACCGAATGGCCAGCCTGCAAGCGTGGGAACAGGGGCGATTCGTTCGCTTTCACGGATTGGCGCAATGGGTCGGTTGGTTGTGGCCGCATGTGACCTTGGGTTGGTTGGTGCTCAGGCTGGCGAGGCGAACCTGACCTGGCGATCTCCCTACAATCGCTGCATGGAGACCAGTTACTTCAAGCGACACATCTTCTTTTGCCTCAATCAACGCGATCGTGATCAGGCCTGTTGTGCTCAACATGCTGCTCAGCAGGCGTTTGATCATTGCAAAGCGGCGGTGAAGGCTGCGGGCCTGAACGGTCCCGGCGGCGTGCGGGTCAACAAAGCGGGCTGCCTCGATCGTTGCGCGGGTGGGCCGGTTGCGGTGGTCTACCCTGAGGCCATTTGGTACACCTACGTAGACCAGGCAGACATCCAGGAGATCGTTCAGTCGCACCTCGTGGGAGGCCAGCCGGTGCAGCGACTGATGTTGTCTCCCGAGGTCGGCCGGACATGATCCCGCGCCTTCCCCGCACGTTCATTCAAGGCCGTTGCGGTGCTCTGGAATGCGTGGTTGAAGAGCCCTTGCGCTCAGGTGCGACGCCGCCATTGGCAGTCATCTGCCACCCTCATCCGCTGCATGGAGGCACCTTGGACAACAAGGTGGCCCAAACCCTTGCGCGGGCCTTCTTGCAGCTCGGCTATCGAACGGTGCGGTTCAATTTTCGGGGCGTGGAGCAATCGCAGGGTGTGTGGGGTGAAGGCCCTGGCGAGGTCGAAGATGCCTTGGCCGTCATACGCCATTTCCGCGAGCCAGGACAGCCCTTGGCTTTGGCGGGCTTTTCATTTGGGGGCTATGTGGCCACCCAAGCCGCCGCGCATCAAGCCGGCTCGGACCCCGTCCATCGCTTGGTGCTGGTGGGACCCGCCGTCGACACCTTCCCCATGGC
>CAZCJB010000059.1:0-15834 GCA_964498795.1 uncultured Rubrivivax sp.
AAGTCATTGGCAATCTGAGCCAGCACCTCTGGGTCGTTGCCCAGGATGGCCACGTAAATGGGTCGATCAAAACCCAGTGCCACCTCGATGCCAGGCAGGCGTGCAATGGAATCACGGATGGCATCCTCGACCATCTTTTGCGAGCGCTCACGATCACGCCGATCCACCAACACAATGTTCAACCAGGCTTGATTGCGTGCGCCGGGCCCTCCTACGGTCGTGGACACCGATTTCACTTCGGGCATGGCCAACAAGATGGCCTCCACCTGCTGAACTTTTTGATCGGTGCGCTCCAAACTCGAACCCACCGGCATGCGCAACGAGAGCTGTGTGTAGCCCTGATCGGTTTGAGGGACGAATTCGCTACCCACCAACGGGGCCAAAGCCAGCGCCAGCACGAAACTGCCCACCCCAATACCCATGATCACACCTCGAGGGGTGAGCGTGGCCCAACGCCACGCACGCGGGAGGTCTTTGCAAATCCGTGCGTGATCGTCGATGGGGTGACCATACACCGGGATGGGAGGGACCCAGCAACGATACCTCTGCGCGGAGAACGCCCACGTGATCAAGGTTTCGTAGGTCTCGTGAAGTGCATCGAGAAATCGGTCGCTGAAGGCAATGGCGTGTCGAATGCCCCACATTGCGTTCAATCGAGGCGCTGGCGGGTCTTTCCAGACGGATGACAACATGGGATCGAGCGTGAAGCTCACAAACAAGCTCACAAGGACCGCCACGACCACCGTGATGCCAAAGGGGTAAAAGAACTTGCCAATGACGCCGCCCATGAACGCCACAGGCACAAAGACCGCACAGATGGCAAACGTGGTCGCCATGACGGCCAACCCGATCTCTTGCGTCCCCTCTTCGGCGGCCAGGTGGTGCCCTTTGCCCATCTGCACATGCCGAACGATGTTTTCTCGCACCACGATGGCATCGTCTATCAGCAGGCCGATGCACAAGCTCAGGGCCATCATCGTCATGAAATTCAGCGTGAAACCGAAGGCCTGCACCGCCATGAAGCTTGAAATGACGGCAATGGGCAGCGTCAACCCGGTGATCACCGTGGATCGCCAGGAATGCAGGAACAAGAACACGATGGCCACAGTCAGCAACGCCCCCTCGATGAGGGTGTGACGCAAGCCGTCAAGCGATCCCTTGACCCAATCGCTGGTGGAATAGAGGGTTTTCAACTCCACGTCAGGCGGTAAGGTCTTGCGCAGTTCTTCCGCCGCTTTTTTCAGGGCGACCCCCGTGGCCACGATGTTCGCATCTTGCTGCTTGTAGACATTGAAATTGACCGCGCGTTGACCGTTGATGCGGGCCGTGGAGTCGGCTTCTCGCTCGCGCTCGACCAACACCCCAAGATCCTTCAAGGTCAACGATAAGGTGCCGCGCCGCGCCACGACCACATCTTCGAACTGTCGTGGTTCTCGCATGCGACCTTCAATCCGCAGCAAGGTGTCCTGACGGGGGTCCGCCAAGACGCCCACGGGTTGATCGGCATTGGCTTCACGCAGTGCCGTTGAAATTTCGGCAGGGGTGATGCTATAGGCGCGCAGTCGCTCGGGGTCCAGGTCGATCCGCACTTCACGCCGGGTCACCCCACCCACATCCACTCGGGCCACACCTTCCACCCGCTGCAGCCGACGCGCAATGTCTTGTTCTCCCCAAATCGACAGCTCACGCAAACTGCGCTGGGTGGACATGAGGGCCAGGGTGATAACCGGTTGCGAGTTTTCGGTGTTCCATCGCGCAATGGTGGGTTGCTTAACGTCCTTTGGAAATGCCGACTGCGCCGCCGAAATGCGATCGCGCAGGTCTTGCATGGCCCGTCCCATGTCCACATCCAGGGTGAATTCCACCTGCATCTGTGCCCGCCCCTCCAGGCTGCGTGAGGTCAGGCGGCGAATCCCGGCGATGGTGTTGACGGACTCCTCTAGAGGCTTGGCCAACTCACGCTCAACAGCCTCGGGCGACGCCCCGGGATACATCACCTCAACCCAGGCACCTGGCAGGGTGATGTCGGGCATTTGCTCGACGCCCAATCGTTGGTAGGCAAACAACCCCAGCACACACAAGGCCGCCATGACCATGGTGGCGAAGACGGGGTAGCGTATCGAGACGCGCGTGATCCACATGATCGACCCCGAGACCTTAATTGGATGGGGCGGAAGCCGCTGCGGCCGACGCCGGCGATGCGCTGGATGCGGGTTTTACCGAGGCAATCCCGCCTTCGCGCAGGTTGTCAAACTTGACCGCGAGCACCGTGGCGTCCGCTTTCAGTCCGTCCAGCACTTCGACTCGGTCCGCCTGCGCATCGCGTCGGCCCAGTTGCACAGCACGTCGTTGGAGGCGTCCGTCGGCAATGACCCACACGGTGCTCTGGCCTGAGACCATAGAAATCGCACTCGATGGAAGGGTCAACCTCGGCTGCGGATCCGCCAATTGCAGCCGCGCCGTTGCGAACATGCCCGCACGCAACTCCTCGCGTGCGTTGGGCAAAGACACCACCACGCCGATCGATCGCGTACCGGGCTCTGCCGCCGGAGCGACGCGCGAGATCTGCCCCCTCACCTGGCGCTCTACGCCTTCGACACGCACCTCCACGGGCATGCCCGGCCGGACTCGCGAGACCTCGTGGATGCCCACCACGCCCGCCAATTCCAGGGTCGCAAGATCAATCAAGGTCACCACGGGCTGCTCAAGGCTCAGCTTTTCGCCAGGCAACACATGACGCTTGGAGACGATGCCTGCGATAGGTGCCACGAGCGCCGCTTCTTTGGCGCTGGATTTGAGGGTGTTCAGGGCCGCTTCGGCCGCAACCGCCTGCGCACGGGCCGTGTCCAAGGTCGAGCGTGACACATCCAAAGCGGCGTCTGAAATGAAGCGTTGCGCCGAAAGCCGTTCGTTTTGGGCATGTGCTCGCTCTGCCTGCAACCAATTCGCTCGCGCTGCGTCCCACTGCGCTGTCCTCTCCGCCACGCGGTGATTCAACTCGGTGAAATCGAGTTGGCCCAACGATTGGCCGCGTTGCACGCGGCTTCCCTCAGCCACAGACAGTGATACCAAAGTGGCAGCAGCTTTGGCCCGAACCACGGCGGTTCCTGGAGCCACCAGCGGTCCGGAGATTTCTAGCTGATCCTCCATGGGGGCCCAAGTGGGGCGCACCACTTCTCGCAGAGCAAACTCCAACGCGGGCTTGTCATCCTTAGGAGCGGGCTTGGAAACTGACTTGGAAATGGCCGCTGCCACCAAGGCTGCCAACAATCCGACGGCCAATGTGATCGCGATGGATTTGGTTCTGAACATCGGGCGAGAGTCTAGTGGGAATTCGCCTGCGACCCCATGCGCATGCGACAAATGGCGGATTTCAAGGCGTCAATGGCATCAGGGCCTGATGGTCAGCACGCAAGTCGGTCTGTCGCGCTCGCCAGGCCGACATCAGCGCCAAGGCGCCCGCGACCGCCGACGCCCAAAATGCGGCCTCAAAACCCAAATGGGTGATGATCCACCCCCCGCCCAACCCTCCGAGAACCCCGGGCACGCCATAGCCAAGCATGGCATAGAGGGCCTGTCCGCGCCCCCTGGCTCGATCCGGAAAATATCGGCTGATGACGGAGATGCACGACGCGTGGTGACCCGCAAATGTCACCGAATGGGTCAATTGCGCCGCCACCAAGGCGAGTGTCCAAGCGCCGAGTCCGGCCGTGACGGCAAATCGCACCATGGTCACGGCTGCCACAAATACCAACCAATCGTGGGGTGTCCCCCTGCGCAGCCACCGACCCTGCGTGGCAAAAAACAAGATCTCGGCTGCCACCGCCAAGGCCCACAAGGCGCCAGTCGCCGCAGGCCCGTAGCCTAACTGTTCAAGGTAGAGTGAAAAAAACCCGCCCATGACGCTGTGGGCGAGCACCGTAAAGAAGATGGACACAAAAAACCAACGTACCTCGGGCCTTTGCAGACGACCTAAGACAGGCGGGGGCGGCTCGTCATGGGTGCTATTGGCTTGAGTGGGGGTCAACCTGAAGGCCGCCCACAGCAACAAGGCATTCATCCCAAGTACCGTCCAAGGGAAGGTCCGTATGCCTGCCCATTGAAACCAGGCACCGAACAACCCAACGGACAAAATGAAGCCTATTGAGCCCCACATGCGTACCCGACCGTAGCGGGCGCGGTCCAGACCATCTTGCGTGTGCAGCACATGGGCCAAGACCGTCTCGTACAAAGGTACGACGCCACTGTTGGCCAGGTACAGCAAGCCTGTCATCAGGGCGACGGGCACGGCATCTTCCACGCCCACGAGTCCCAATGCGGACAGCAGGCAGCCGATGGTGGCGATGCGAATCAGTTCGACCCGGCGGCCCGAAGTGTCCCCCGCCCAACTCCAAGCGTAGGGTGCGACCAGCCTAGAGCAAGATTGAATAGCTGCGATGGACCCAATGGCCAACGTCGAAAAGCCCAAGGCGCTGAACCACAACGACGCAAAGGGAGAAAAGAGCCCCAAGGCGGCGAAGTAGGCGAAGGACAGTGTCCCAAATTCGACCAGTCGAGGCCGATTCATCGGTGGGGTCGCAGCGGCGGGCTTGGCAACTCCACATCGGCGCACTGAGCACGGTGTCGCAGCATGTGATCCATCACCACCAGCGCCAGCAAGGCCTCCGCGATCGGAGCCGCCCTGATGCCCACACAGGGGTCATGCCGCCCGTGGGTTTCAACGACAGTAGGCTCGCCCGCGCGGTTCACCGAGTGTTTGGGCAAACGGATCGAGCTCGTGGGCTTGATGGCCACATGCACCACCACGTCTTGTCCGGTGGACAGTCCACCCAATACACCCCCCGCATGGTTCGAGGCAAATCCTTGCGGCGTCAGTTCGTCTCCATGTTGGCTGCCTCGTTGTGGCACCACACCCATGCCATCGCCAATTTCAACACCCTTGACCGCATTCAAGCCCATCATGGCATGAGCGATGTCGGCATCGAGCTTGTCAAACAGAGGCTCTCCCAGTCCAGGTGGTAGTCCTCGAGCCACTACCGTAATGCGAGCACCACAGGAATCCCCAGACCTTCTCAAGGCATCCATGAAAGCCTCGAGGGTGGGCACCAGGCTCGCATTGGGCGCAAAAAACGCATTGCCATCGATGTAGGACTCATCCTCAAAAGGGATATCGATGTCGCCCAGAGCACTCATCCAGGCCCGAAAAGAAATGCCGCGCTGCCCCAACCACTTCTTTGCCACGGCGCCGGCTGCCACGGTGGGCGCAGTGAGTCGTGCCGAAGACCTTCCGCCGCCTCTTGGGTCACGCACACCGTACTTGCGCCAGTAGGTGTAATCGGCATGACCCGGGCGGAAGGTGTCCAAGAGATTGTCATAGTCTTTGCTGCGCTGATCGGTATTGCGGATCAGGAGCGCGATGGGAGTGCCGGTGGTCAACCCTTCATAAAGACCGGAAAGGATCTCCACGCGGTCGGATTCTTGCCTCTGCGTGACGTGACGGCTCGTGCCCGGACGGCGGCGATCGAGATCAGGCTGAATGTCCGCCTCAGACAAGGGCAACCCTGGAGGGCACCCATCAATCACGCACCCAATGGCGGGCCCGTGGCTCTCGCCAAAATTGGTGACACAGAAGAGACGGCCGAGCGTAGATCCAGACATCCCTCCATTGTAGGCAGCCGTTCAGGAGGTTTGCGGCTTTTTGTCAGCCTCATTTTCATCGGGCTCGGGCCAGTCACGAATGTAGGCTTTGAGCATTTTGTTCTCAAAGTCCTGGGCTTCCACCACAGAGCGCGCCACGTCGAAAAGCGAAATAACACCCATGAGAGAGCGATGGTCCATGACGGGCATGTACCGCGCATGCCACTGCAACATCATGCGCCGAACCTCGTTGATGTGCGTCTCAGGCGTGCAGGTGATGGGTGCATCATCCATGGCCGAACGGACTAACACAGATCCGACGGTTCCCCCATTCTTGACCACCGCTTGGATCACTTCGCGAAAGGTCAACATGCCCACCAGATCACCAAACTCCATGACGACCAGCGATCCGATGTCGAGTTCCGCCATCAAATTGGCGGCATCAGACAGCGACGAGTCCGGCGTGGTGGTGTACAGGGCACTGCCCTTGACACGGAGAATGTCACTCACCTTCATCGAAGTTCTCCTCTCGAGATAAAGCCAATATAGCCCACAATCTAACTTCACCCAAGCCCAGGAGCGAGTGCAATGGCAGGATATTCAAACCCCGGCTTCGACACGCTGGCCTTACACGCCGGCGCGGGCCCCGACCCCACGACGGGAGCCCGTGCGGTCCCGTTGCATCTAAGCACCAGCTTCGTGTTCGAAAGTGCCGATCACGCCGCGTCCCTGTTCAACATGGAACGGGCAGGTCATGTGTACAGCCGTATCAGCAACCCCACGACCGCCGTCTTTGAAGAACGTATGGCAGCCCTCGAAGGTGGCGTAGGCGCCATTGCAACCGCCAGCGGCCAAGCCGCGCTGCATTTGGCTGTGGCCACGCTGGCCGGCGCTGGCAGCCACGTGGTGGCCTCCAATGCGCTGTATGGCGGCAGCCACAATTTGCTGCATTACACCTTGCACCGCTTTGGCATCGAAACCACCTTTGTCGACCCCAGTGACCTCGAGGCCTGGAGGCAGGCGATCCGACCGGAAACACGCCTGTTCTTTGCTGAAACTTTGGGCAACACTGGCCTGAATGTGCTGGACCTCCCCTGCGTGGGCCGATTGGCTCATGACCATGGCCTGCCCTTGCTCGTAGACTCCACGTTCACTCCGCCTTGCCTGATGCGCCCTTTAGACCACGGAGCAGATTTGGTCATGCATTCGGCCACTAAATTCATCGGTGGCCACGGAACAGTGGTGGGCGGCGTGCTGATCGACGGTGGCTTGTTTGACTGGGAAGCCAGTGGTCGGTTCCCCGAACTTTGCCAACCCTACGAGGGCTTTCACGGCATGGTGTTTTCGCAAGAAAGCACCACCAGCGCGTTTCTCTTGCGGGCGCGTCGCGAAGGTTTACGTGACTTCGGCGCCTGCATGAGCCCCCATACGGCTTGGCTGCTCCTTCAAGGGCTGGAAACCTTGTCCCTGCGCATGGATCGGCATGTGGCCAATACCCGCGAGGTGGTGCGCTTTTTGAGCCAACACCCTTTGGTGGCGCAGGTGGGCTATCCAGAACTCGCCAGCCACCGCGATCATGTCCTGGCTCAACAGTTGCTCCCCAAGGGTTGTGGAGCCGTGTTCAGCTTCGATTTGCGAGGAGGTCGATCGCAAGGTGCGGCTTTCATTGAAGCTTTGAAGGTGTTTTCTCATTTGGCTAACGTGGGGGACTGTCGCTCTTTGGTCATCCACCCCGCTTCGACCACGCACTTTAGGATGGACGACAAGGCGCTGGCCGCTGCGGGCATCGGTCCGGGCACGATCCGTTTGTCGATCGGACTTGAGAACGTGGAGGACTTGCTTGATGACCTGTCTCGAGCCCTGAAGGTGGCGGAGAAAGCATCATGAAGCTGGACGTCAACGGGCATAGCGCCTACTTCTACACCGGAGGAACACCCTGGAAGCCAGGACAACCTGGCGTCGTGTTTGTGCATGGCGCTTTGCACGACCACAGCGTGTGGATTCTTCAAAGCAGGTATCTGGCGCACCATGGTCATTCCGTGATGGCCGTCGACTTGCCGGGTCATGGCCGCACACCGGGGCCCGCCCTGAGTGTCGAGCAAGCCGGTCGATGGCTGGCTGATTTGATTCGGGCCAGCGGGCTGAAGACCGTGATGCTCGTGGGCCACAGCATGGGCAGCCTGATCGCCTTGGAAGCGGCCAGCCTCCTGGGCGACCCGGTCAGCCGCTTGGTGATGGTGGGCACCGCCTACCCGATGAAAGTATCACCTGCGCTCTTGCAAATGTCACTCGACGATCCCCTGCGCGCCATCGATTTGGTGAATTCGTTGTCCATCTCGACCTTGGCCGCCAAGCCCTCGCATCCAGGGCCCGGATTCAGCTTGCATGGCGGCAACCGGGCACTCATGCGTCGAATGCTCTCGGGCTACCCCGCGGGAAACCTATTCCATCATGACTTCTCGGCCTGTGACGTCTACGATGGCCTGGAGAAGGCAGCACAGCGCCTGCTCGCTCCCGTCACTTTGGTCTTGGGGCAGAAGGACCAGATGACCTCGCCCAAGGCCGTGGCACCCTTGATGCAGGCACTTAAACCGGAGGTGTCTCACTTGCCATGCGGACACTCCATCATGGCCGAGGCGCCAGATGGGTTGTTGGCGTGTTTGGTGAAGGGGTAGGAGGTTGCCGCGGCCCTGCGGGCCTCGCAATGACGGGGGGGGTGTTGTGAGGGCTACCCTAGCACGTCACGCAACGTCAATTGAGACCAAGACCATCGTTGCTGCAGAGGCGCCAAGGCTGCGCTGGGGGCTGCCAAAAATGCCTCCAAAAGGGGTTGCGCGGACGTGATGGCCGGGTCTGCCATCAACGCGAATCTTGACTCGCCGTCTGTTGAGGCGTCTGTGCCCTCGTCCTCTCCCAGCCGACGGACCCATCCCCACCCGATCATTTTTTCCAGGATAGACACCACCTGCAGCGGATCGGCTCGAGCCTCCACGGCGAGTTGATGGCCAGTGGCACCGTAGGGTGGCAGCCGTCGCGCAGCTTCCAATCTGCGCAGAAGGACGATGGCCAATTCGAATTCCTGCCCCGCTTGCGGTCCGGGATCGTTGACGCGAATGGAAAGGCTTGGAGCATAGGCTGCAATCACCGCGCCCCACAACACGATCAGCCACACCAGGTAGATCCATAACAACAGAATCGGCACCGTGGCAAAGGCCCCATAAATCGTCGCGTAGGCGGGCACGATCCCGACGTACCAGGCCAAGACCTTCTTGGCCAACTCAAAGGCCACCGACACGAAAATCCCACCCGCCCAGGCATGCCGCCATCGCACCCGCGTGTTGGGCACGTAATGGAACAAGCCTGCCAATGACGCGGTGAACAGCAGAAATTGGATGACCTCTACCACCTGGCTCATTAGCGTGGACATGCCCCGCACCCACCCGGCGGAGACGGAAAAAGCGTAGGAGGTCAAGGTGAGGCTGGCTCCCAACACCAGGGGTCCGAGGGTCAAGGCTGCCCAATAGATCAAAATCCGCTGACCCAATGGGCGGGGCCGCGGGACTCGCCAAATTCGGTTCAGCGTGTGGTCCATGGTGAGCATCAAGGCCAGCGCTGTCATTACCAGTCCAATCAAGCCCATGGCGCCGATGCGGTTGGCTTTGGATGCAAATTGCGTCAATGCGCCCAGGACCGGTCGTGCAATACCATCGGGCACCAAGTTCTGCAAAAAGTACTTCTCCAAAGCGACCTGGAAAGACGAGAACATGGGAAAGGCTGTGAAGGCCGCCAGCATGACTGTGAGCAATGGCACCAAAGAAATCAGGGTCGTGAAGGTCAAACTGCCGGCCGTCAGGCCCAATCGATCCTCCCGGAATCGATGCCTCAAAACCTTCAAGGTGCCTCGCCAAGGCCAGTGCCTCAGGGCTTGCCACCAGGAGGCGGGGTGTTGCTGAGAATTGTCAGGGTCCATGGGCGCAGAGGTCGTCACGCCGACTATCATGCCAGCATGTTTCATCCCCCTGCCCCGACGGCCCTGGAAAATGCAGAGGACTCGCGTGCGCCCCACCCTAGGGCAGGCTGGGCCCTGGGCTTGGCATTGAGCCTGATCGCCTGGTGCCTGGCTTGGGAACTTTGGCTCGCCCCCACAGGCTCGGGGTCGTTGGCATTGAAGGTCCTCCCTCTTCTGTGGCCGACTTGGGGCATGGCTCGGCAACGGGTACGCAGCCACCAAGCCATGTGCTTGTGGGTGTGGCTGTATGTGCTGGAAGGCTTGGTGCGTGTCGTCAGTGACCCGGTGCCCTCTCGCGCTTGGGCCGGTGTGGAAATTGTCATTTCCCTGGCCCTCTTTGCGGCTTGTGTGCGCCACATCCGAAGGGTACCGGCCCTGCGCCCCACGATATGAGTTCGTTGATTCCTTCGTTGCAAGAGGCCGTGGGGTCGGCCCACGTGCTGACCGAGGGCGATTTGAGCGCCTGGGAAAACGATTGGCGCAAGCGATGGAAAGGTCGGGCCCGGGCCGTGGTTGTGCCCGCCAACACGGACGAAGTGTCGCAAGTGGTCCGAATGTGCACGGCCCACGGCGTGAGCCTTGTGCCTCAAGGCGGCAATACCGGGTTGGTCGGGGGTGGCGTGCCGGACGATTCGGGCACGCAGGTGGTCTTGTCGCTCAAACGCATGAACCGCGTTCGGGCACTGGACAGCGCCAACCTGACCATGACGGTGGAAGCCGGGTGCGTGCTGCAGTCCATCCAGGAGGCCGCGCAAGCCCAATCTTTGCTGTTTCCATTAAGTTTGGCCGCCGAAGGCAGTTGCACCATTGGCGGAAATTTGGCCACCAACGCCGGCGGGACCCAAGTACTCCGGTTTGGCAACGCCAGAGACTTGTGCCTCGGCCTGGAAGTGGTCACACCACAAGGCCAGATCTGGAACGGGCTTTCTGGCTTGCGAAAGGACAACACGGGCTACGACCTGAGGCATCTTTTCATCGGCAGCGAGGGGACGTTGGGCATCATCACGGCCGCCACCCTCAAGCTTTTTCCAGCGCCTCGAAGCACGGTGACCGCTTTGGCGGCCTGCCAATCCCTTGGGGACTGCGTACAACTCTTGACCTTGGCTCAAAGCCGCCTCGGAGCCTCCCTCACCGGTTTCGAGGTCATGAATCGGTTCTCATTGGATCTGGTGGCACGACATTTTCCGAATCTGCCTCGCCCTCTGAACCCGTGCACGTGGACCGTCTTGATCGAAAGCTCAGATTCAGATGCTGACATGGTGGCGCGAGAGCGCTTCGAAAACTTTCTGCAGCATGCCCTGGAAACGCACCTGATCCAGGACGCCGCGATGGCGGAAACACTCGCTCAAGCGAAGGCCATGTGGCACTTGCGAGAGTCGATTCCTCTGGCGCAATCTGAAGAGGGCCTCAACGTTAAACATGACATTGCCCTACCTATCTCGGCCATCCCCGATTTCGTGGCAAGTACCGATGCCGCGCTCACCAAAGCGTTCGTCGGAGCTCGGTTGGTCAATTTTGGGCATTTGGGTGATGGCAACCTGCACTACAACGTTCAAGCGCCTCCTGGCCGCGAGGCTTCTACCTTCTTGGCTGACCACGAGGCGCAAATCAACCACATCGTGTACGACGCCGTGCAAGCCCGGGGAGGTTCCATCTCTGCGGAGCATGGCATTGGCATGCTGAAGCGCGATGAGTTGACGCAGCGAAAATCGGCCGTCGCCTTGTCCATGATGCGCGCCATCAAGCAGGCACTGGACCCGGGCCATCTCATGAACCCCGGCAGGGTGATCGAGGACGGCGTGCAACGCCAGCCCTGAAAAACTACTGAACCGTGCCTTTTAAGGCAGAGGGCATGGGAAGCGACATGATCTCAATGCCTTCCTCGCGCAAAGCAGCCTGTTCTTGGGGCGAGGCTTGCCCACGGATGGCTCGTGCTGGCGCCTCTCCAAAATGGATTCGACGTGCTTCCTGGGGGAATTGGTCACCCACGTCATCGGTGTTTTCAATCACCTTACGCACAGTTTGAAGCCACAAGGCTTGCAGGTCAGCGGCCGCCGCAGGTGCGGCGGAGGCCGCGGCGGCGGAGGGTGCTTCGGAGACGACGTCATCACGCCGGGCACCCGACAAGTTCAACCTGGGCGCCGTCGGCATCCGAGTGATGACACGGTCTGCGCAGAGCGGGCACTCCACCAGGCCTCGACCGTTTTGATCCAGGAAATCGTCTTCCGACCCAAACCAACCTTCAAAGGTGTGACCATGGGCGCAACGCAGGTTCAGAACCTTCATGCGTCTATTCTAAGGGTGCTGTGTCCATTCCAGGGGCCACTGCCCTGAGCGCCACTTTTGCAGCCACTGAAGGCCGATCATGGTCTTCATGTCAGTCACGCCTCCCTGGGCTGCCAGCCGGTCCAAGGCCTCGGGGGTCCAGGCTTGCACCTCCAAAAACTCGCCGGGGTCTAAACGTTGGGCGCCTGCCTTCAAATTCCGCGCGAACCAAATCTCCATGCGCTCAGTGGAGTAAGCCGCTGCGTTATGAAAGACGCCTGCCCGCGCCCAGTGCTCAGCCTCATACCCGGTCTCTTCGCGCAGTTCTCGAATGGCGCACTCCAGCACCGATTCGCCAGGATCCAGCTTGCCTGCCGGGAACTCCACCAGCACCTGACCCACCGCGTGGCGGTACTGGCGCACCATGATCAGGCGCCCATCATCGAGCAGCGGGACCACGGCGACCGCACCTTGATGTCGCACATATTCACGGGTGGCATGAGATCCGTCGGGCAAGGCCACTGTGTCGCGTACCACAGTGAGGTACCCGCCACTGAGGCGGGACTCCGACGACACAAAATGCTCGACCAGGTGCGCGTCAGCCCCTGTCGTCAACTCGGACATCAGCTCGACAGGGCCTTGATGACCGCTTCGCGGCACAAGGACATCAGTCCATCGGGTGCCACGCCGAACAACAGCACAGCCGCTCCATTGAGAGCCAACACCGCGCTGATACCGGAACTGCGTTGGATGGGCGAGGACTGGCTGATCTCATCAAAGAACATGACCTTGATGAGACGCAGGTAATAAAAAGCCCCGATCAAAGAGAACATCACCGCCACCACAGCCAAGACCAGATGGCCTGTCATGTTGGTCGTGATCAGAGCCTGCAGTATCGCCAATTTGGCATAGAAGCCTACGAAAGGCGGGATGCCGGCCAATGAGAGCATGAACACCGCCATGACTCCCGCGAGCCAAGGCGCCCTCTTTCCCAGGCCTGCCAGGTCAGCGATCTCCTCGCTCTCGAAACCCTCTCTGGACAGATAGAGAATCAGGCCGAAGGTCCCCAGGGTGGTCAGCACATATGAGACCACGTAAAACATGGCCGAGCTGTAGGCATTGCCCGCGGAAAGCGTATTGCCGCTGATCACGCCCACGCTCATGCCTAGCAGCAAAAAGCCCATCTGAGCGATCGTGGAGTAGGCCAACATGCGCTTGAGATTCGTTTGGGCAATGGCGGCCAAATTGCCAATGGCCAGGGAGCCCACGGCGAGCACCACCAGCATCTGCTGCCAGTCCACCGCCACCCCCAACATACCCTCCACCAGCAAGCGCATGGTGATGGCAAAGGCCGCAAGCTTGGGCGCGCCTCCAATCAACAAGGTGATGGCCGTCGGTGCGCCTTGGTAGACGTCAGGCACCCACATGTGAAACGGTACCGCTCCGAGCTTGAAGGCCAAGCCTGCCACCATAAAGACCGCACCAAACACCAACACGTCGTGATTGATGTGTCCGGTGGCGATCCGGTCAAACACCCGGGGAATGTCCAGGCTGCCTGTAGCTCCATACAGCATGGACATGCCGTAGAGCAAGAAGCCGCTGGCCAACGCTCCGAGCACAAAATACTTCATGGCCGCCTCGGTCGCGCTCGCGTGATCGCGCCGCAGGGCTGTGAGCGCGTACAACGACAAGCTCATCAATTCCAGGCCCAGGTAGACCACCAAAAAATTGTTGGCCGAGCACATCACGCTGATGCCTAAAAGCACAAACAAGGACATCGTGAAGAACTCGCCCTTGAGCATGTCTCTCACGGCGAGGTAAGGCTGCGCATACGCCACCGTCACCAACACGGCAACGCAAGCGAAGAACGCCAGCAGATGCCCCATCGGGTCGGACACCACCATGCGGTTGAGACCGTACACCGTATTGCCTTGGTCAAATGCCATCCAATGCAGCGCACCCACGACGACCAGCGTCACTTGCGTCAGCCAGAAGGTCACTCGGCGGGCAGGATCGGTCACCCAGAGGTCGACCAATGCGACCACGCAGGCCAAGGCCAAAAGGATGATTTCAGGAGTTACAACATTCATCGAGTTCATGGAGATTTCCACCCGATCTCAAGGCAGCTTGGTTGCGGCTGCCAGCTTCATCAGCTCGACCACCGAGGTGTGCATGACATCCGTGACAGGCTTTGGAATCAAGCCCATGGCCAACACGGCCAAGGCCAAGATCGCCAACATGAGGAACTCACGGGCGTTGATGTCTTGAAGTTCGGCCACGTGAGAATTGGCCACTTCGCCAAAGTACACCCGCTTGACCATCCACAGCGTGTAGGCCGCGCCAAATATCAGCGTGGTGGCCGCCACGGCGCCCAACCAGAAATTGGTTTTCACAGCACCCAGGATCACCATCCATTCGCCCACGAAACCTGCAGTACCTGGCAGCCCGCAATTGGCCATGGCGAATAGCACCGCAAATGCAGTGAAGTGAGGCATGGTATTGACCACACCCCCGTAAGACGCAATCTCTCGTGAATGGACACGGTCGTAGAGCACACCAATGCATAAGAACATGGCACCCGACACAAAGCCGTGGCTCACCATCTGCACCAAGCCGCCAGAGATACCAAGTTCATTGAACAGGAAAAATCCAAGAGTGACGAATCCCATGTGAGCGATGGAGGAGTAGGCCACCAACTTCTTCATGTCTTGCTGCACCAGGGCCACCAAGCCGATGTACACGACGGCAATCAGACTCAAGGCAATCATCAACCAAGCCCACTCGCGGCTCGCGTCGGGCGTGATCGGCAAAGAAAAACGCAAGAAGCCGTAGGCGCCGAGTTTCAGCATGATGGCGGCCAGCACCACCGACCCCCCCGTGGGCGCCTCCACATGGGCATCAGGCAACCAGGTGTGCACTGGCCACATGGGGACCTTGACAGAGAAAGCAGCCAAGAAGGCAAAGAACAACAAGCTCTGAGCTTCCAACGGCAAGGGCAATTTTTGCCACGCAGCAAGATCAAAGCTTCCACCCGATTTGTAGTAAAGGTAGATCACCGCCACCAGCATGAGCAGGGAGCCCAGGAGCGTGTACAAGAAGAACTTGAAGGCGGCATACACGCGACGGGGTCCGCCCCAAACGCCGATGATGATGTACATCGGGATCAAGGTGGCCTCAAAGAACACGTAAAACAGCAGGCCATCGGCTGCGCAAAACACGCCAATGAGCAGCCCCGACAAGATCAGGAAGGCGCCCATGTACTGGCTGACCCGCTCCTTGATCACCTCCCAACCGGCGATGACCACCACCACATTGATGAAGGCCGTCAACACCACAAACCACACCGATATTCCATCGACGCCCAGGTGGTACCTGACGTTGAAGCGAGAAATCCAGGGCATGAGCTCTTGAAACTGCAGGCCTACTGTCGCGAGGTTGAAATGGACGACCAGCGGCAAGGTCACCAGCAAGCCTGCAACAGCGCCTAGCAATGCCGTCCACCGAACAGCCCCGGCATGCTCATCTCGTCCAAGTGCCAGCACTACGGTGCCCACCGCGATCGGAAGCCAGATGGCCAGACTCAAGAGACCCATGAAATCCTCTCTGCCTCTTTGTTCAATTCAGCGCCCGACCACGTGGCTCAACATGGGCCACAACTGCCAGGTCAGCCCTGCAAAAACGCCCAAGAGCATCACCAGGGCATACCAATACAGTCTGCCTGTCTGAACCAAGCGGGTTACAGATGCCAACGCGCCGACGGCGCGGGCGGAACCATTGACCAGGGCTCCGTCGATCAGCGCCACGTCGCCGCCCTTCCACAAGCCCACACCCAACAGGCGAGCACCGGCAGCCAAGACGTGCTCATTGAACCAGTCCATGAAGTACTTGTTTTCAAGCACCGTCACCACCGGGGACAAGGCACG
>CAZCJB010000060.1:0-6140 GCA_964498795.1 uncultured Rubrivivax sp.
GATGCTCGGCGTCGTGCAGACATTGCTGCCATACCTCGGGGGGCGTCAATTTGACCGCCAATGCAACGCCCAGAGGGATCAGCACCCAATCGTCCAACTGTCCCAACACGGGAATGAAATCAGGGATGAGGTCGATCGGACTCACTGCATACGCCACCACCAAGGCAGCGACCACCTTGGCGATGCGCGGCGTTTGAGGGTGACGGAACAATTTCCACAGGGCCAGCAAGACCGTGCCCAAGCGGGCCACCTGGGCCACCTTGGCGAATTGCGCCAAGCGCCACCATTTGCCAGAGCGCTGAGTCTTCATGCGCACATCATGCACCAGTTGTGGGTCTCAGAGCCCGCTCAGAGGCCGCCAAGAGTCGGTCCAAACGGTCCTTGAGTTTCTCATTGCTCAGTTGCTCGCGGAACCGCTCCACCATCAGAGGCAATGCGAACGGGCTGGCCGTTTTGAGGGTGACCCATTGCAAGGTCTGACGTGACAAGGCGTGCAGCGTCGATCGCAGCCGCACAATCTCGAGTTCCTGCGACAACACCTCACTTTCAGCCTGCGTCAACAGTCGGTTGCTGGGGTCGTACTTCTTGAAGACTTCAAAGAACAGTCCAGAAGACGCTTGCAACTGCTTCATGCTCTTGGGCGCACCCGGGTAGCCGCCAAAGACCAAGCCGGCCACACGGGCGATTTCCCTGAAGCGGCGTTGCGCCAGCTCCCCAGTGTTCAGGCTTTGCAGCACATGATCCAAGAGATTTTGGGTGGACAGCAAGGACCCGTCCTGCCACACATCGAGCGGCATCGGCCTCGCCGCCAAGATTTCAAAGCCGTAGTCATTGACGCTGAGGGAGAAGGTGTTGGGCTGCACTTGTGACAGGCGCCAAGCCAAGAGTTGGGCCAGCCCCATGTGCACGTGGCGCCCCGCAAAGGGGTAGACAAAGAGATGATGACCCTCTCGAGAGCGAAACTCCTCCACCAACCAATGCCCCGGCGTCGGCAATTGACTCAATCGCCTTTGCGCCTCGAGCATGGGCCGAGCCGCCTGCATTTCAGGCTCAAAGAAGTCTCCCTGCGCCGCCCCGTGAAGCAGGCGCAGCACTTCGTCGGACAACTCCGACGACAAGGCCATCTTGCTGCCCGACCAGGTCGGAACGATCCCTTGGGCTCGGGTCGCCTTGCGCACATACGCCACCATGTCACGGGTGCGCACGTATTCCAGCACTCGCCCGGCAAACACGAAATGATCGCCTGCTTTCAGGCGGCCAATGAAGCCCTCCTCGACCGTCCCGAGCGTGCCCCCAGACAACCATTTCACTTGGAGCGATGCATCGCTCACGATGGTGCCCACTTGCAAACGGTGCCGGTGGGCGATGCCCCGGTCGACCACGCGGTAGATCCCGTCTACTTCGCAGATTCGATGGTAATCCGGGTAGGCCCCCAGGCTGTCACCTCCCCGCTCACAAAACGCCAAGGCCCAATCGAACTCGTTTCGGGACAAGCCCTCGTACGCGGGCGCCGTGCGCACCTCGTCGAACAGGTCTTGAGCATCAAAACCTCCCCCCAAAGCCACCGTCACCAGGTGCTGAACCAAGACATCCAGCGGCTTTTGCGGGCTTTCTCGCGACTCCAACCGTCCGGCCAACGCCGCCCGGCGCACGGCGGCGGCCTCCACCAACTCCAGCGTGTGGGTCGGTACCAGAGTGATGCGGCTGGTTCGGCCGGGTGCGTGACCACTGCGTCCCGCTCGCTGCAGCAGCCGAGCCACACCCTTGGCGCTGCCGATTTGTAGCACCCTCTCCACGGGTAAGAAGTCCACCCCCAAATCCAAAGAAGAGGTCGCGACCACGGCCTTGAGCTGCCCGGCCTTCAGGCTGGACTCGACCCAATCGCGCACACTCTTGTCGAGCGAGCCATGGTGCAAGGCCACCCACCCGGCCCACTCGGGTCGCTGCTCCAACAGCAGTTGGTACCAAATCTCGGCTTGGGAACGCACATTGGTGAAGACAATGGCCGAGCCCGCCTGTGACAACTCCTCCACCACGGGCCGCTGCATTTGTGCGCCCAAATGCCCGGTCCAACTGAAGCGGCCGGGGTCTGAGGGCAGCAAGGTGTCAATGAGCAAGGTCTTGTCCACCCGTCCCTGCACCAAGCGTGCGGACTTGACAGCCTGACCTTGATATCCCACCAATGTGCGCAAGGCCCCCTGCACATCACCCAGCGTGGCCGAAAGGCCCCAAATGACCATCTCCGGGTTCCAACGACGCAAGCGCGCGATCGCCAGTTGCACTTGCACGCCCCGTTTGGTGCCCAGCAATTCATGCCATTCATCCACCACGATCGTGTGCACACGACCCAAGTCCGCACGGGCACGTTCTCGGGTGAGCAACAAGCTCAACGATTCAGGGGTGGTGACCAAGGCCTGAGGGGGCTTGCGATCTTGCCGGGCACGCTCACTTGAAGGTGTGTCGCCGGTGCGCAAACCCACCTGCCAATGAGGCGCACAGTCAGGCAGGGGAACCTCCAAGGCTCGTGCGGTGTCAGCGGCCAGGGCCCTCATGGGAGTGATCCACAGCACCTGCAGCCCGGGTCCGGGCTGTTGTCGAGCCAAGGCGCCCATCCATACCGCATAGGTCTTGCCACTGCCCGTGGTGGCATGGAGCAGCCCACTGTGACCCTGTGCCATCGCGGCCCACACCTGCCTCTGAAACTCAAACGGCTCCCAGCCGCGCGCCTGGAACCAGGCCGGCGCGTCCATGTCAGCCTCTACAGGGGCCTCAGGGTCTGCAGGGCCTGCCGGGGCTGAAGGAGCCGAACCGGCTGAACGGTGAGAGCGGTGCTTCATGGGAGCTCTTGAGGTCACCACCGCATTGTGCAAGGTGCGCGCCACCTGACGCGGATCAAAGCCCTTTGCGTTTCAAGGGCCTAGAGTGCGTCGTACCACATGCAACGCTGAGCACACCATGAGCGCAACCCCTGCCATGCAAGTTCTTCAGGCCGACGTGGCGATCGTGGGTGCCGGGGGGGCCGGCCTGCGAGCGGCCATCGCCGTGGCCGAAGCCGATCCGCGCCTCAAAGTGGCCCTGATCTCCAAGGTCTACCCGATGCGCAGCCACACCGTGGCCGCCGAGGGGGGCGCTGCGGCTGTGACACAAGCCCATGACAGCCTGGAAGCGCACTTCCATGACACCGTGGCGGGCGGGGACTGGCTGTGCGAACAAGACGTGGTGGAGGGTTTTGTGGCACAAGCCCACGAAGAGCTGGTGCAGATGGAGCACTGGGGTTGCCCGTGGAGCCGGCGCCCCGATGGCCACGTGAACGTGCGCGCCTTTGGTGGCATGAAGATCGAGCGCACCTGGTTTGCCGCGGACAAGACCGGCTTCCACATGCTGCACACCCTGTTTCAGACCTCGATGAAGTACCCCTCCATCCACAGGCTGGATGAACACTTCTGCGTGGACTTGGTGGTTCACGACGGCCGAGTGCAAGGGGTGGTGGCCATCGAGATCGGGACGGGCGAGTTCCAGCTGATCCAAGCCAAGTCGGTGATCATCGCCACGGGCGGCGCAGGGCGGGTGTTTCGTGAGAATACCAATGGTGGCATCGTCACCGGCGACGGCATGGCCTTGGCTTTCCGGCACGGCGTGCCATTGCGCGACATGGAGTTTGTGCAGTACCACCCCACCTGCATGCCAGGCACCGGTCTGCTGTTCACCGAAGCCTGCCGCGGCGAAGGCGGTTTCTTGCTCAACAAGGACGGCTACCGCTACCTGCAAGACTATGGATTGGGCCCCGCCGAACCCACGCCTCGCAACAAAGCGATGGAGTTGGGGCCACGAGATCGTCTGAGCCAAGCCTATTGGCATGAAAAGCAAAAGGGGCGCACCATCACCACGCCCCATGGCGAGGCCGTGCATCTGGACTTGCGGCATCTGGGCGAGGCCAAATTGCGCGAACGTCTGCCGCAAATCTACGAGTTGGCCGTGGAATATCTGGGCGTGGACCCCGCGCGGCAACCGATTCCGGTGTTGCCGGCGGTGCACTACACCATGGGCGGGATCCTGGCCAACGGACGCACTGCAGCTCCCCTGGCAGGCTTGTTCTCGGCCGGCGAGTGCTCCAGCGTGGGCATCCATGGCGCCAATCGCCTGGGCTCCAATTCACTGACGGAGCTGCTGGTGTTTGGCAAGATCGCGGGCTTGGAGGCCCTGGCCTTCGCCAAAGAGGTGGGGCCGAGCGCGCCATCGGCCTTGCGCGCCCAGGCGCACGAGGTGGAGGTCAAGGCCTTGAGTTTGCTTCAGCGCCCCGCCAGGAGCGGTGAACGCGTGGCCACCTTGCGCAAGGAAATGGCGCGCGCCATGGAGGAAGGCTGTGGCATCTACCGCAGCGCCGACCTCTTGCAAGCCACCTGCACCAAGCTGGCTGAATTGCGTCAGCGCTACCATCACTTGCAACTCGATGACCTGTCACGAGGGTGGAATACCGAGTGGCTGTTGGCCTTGGAGTTGGGCTTCCAGCTGGAGGTGGCCGAGGCCATGGCGCACTCCGCGCTGGGACGCCGGGAATCACGCGGTTCGCATCAACGGTTGGACGGTTTTGAGGCGCGCGACGATGCCAACTTCTTGAAGCACACCCTGGCTTACTACAGCGCCGATGCCCCCCCACGCATCGACTACAGCGACGTGAAGATCACCAAGTCTCAACCGGGCGTGAGGGCCTATGGCGCCGCAGGAGAGAAAGCCGACGCCGAGCGCAAGGCCCAGGAGGCCCACCATGTCTGACAAAACCCAGGCCATTGAAGTGCAAGTGCTGCGGTACCGCCCAGAACAAGAGCGCGAACCGGTGTGGGACAGCTACCAAGTGCCCTTCACCGAAGACATGTCAGTGCTGCAGGCCCTGCAATACATCAAAGATGAGGTCGATGGCTCACTGAGCTTTCGCTGGTCTTGTCGCATGGCCATTTGCGGCAGCTGCGGCATGATGGTCAACGCACGCCCTGAGCTGTCGTGCAAGACCTTTTTGCGGGACTTGCTGCCCGGTCCCGTGCGCATCGAACCCTTGGCGCACATGCCCATCGAACGCGACTTGGTGGTCAGTGTCGAGCCCTTCGTCAAGAAGCTTGAAAGCGTCAAGCCCTACATCATCCCCAAAGAGCCTCGTGCGCTGAGTGAGGGCGAGTATTTGCAATCGCCCGAGCAGCTGGAAAAAATCGAACAATTCAGTTCCTGCATCAATTGCATGCTGTGCTATGCGGCTTGTCCGCAGTACGGTTTGGACCCCGACTTTGTAGGTCCTGGCGTCTTGGCCCTGCTGCATCGCTACAACGCCGATTCGCGCGATGGAGGTTGCGACCAGCGCATGCCCATCGTCAATGCCGCCGAAGGCGTGTGGAGTTGCACCGCCGTGGGTTACTGCTCAGAGGTGTGCCCCAAAGGCGTCGACCCGGCGAATGCCGTCAACCAAAACAAGGTCAACAGTGCCAAGGACTTTTTCCTCGGTTGGCTCAAGCCCAAAGGAGGTCAGTGATGCCCGCGCGACGTCCCTATGTCCGACCCATGACGGGTTGGTGGAAGCGTGACCCCTTCTTTATGCGTTATATGTGGCGCGAAGCCACGGCCCTCGGTGTGGCCGTCTACGCCGTCATCTTGGCGGTGGGCTTGTGGCGTCTGTCACAAGGGGAAGCCGCTTGGAATGGATGGTTGCAAGCCTTGAGGTCTCCGCTGTCCATGGCGCTGCATGCGGTCTTGCTGCTGTGCATGTTCATTCACGCCAAGAGTTGGTTTGAGATCATGCCCAAGACCATGCCCTACATGCATGTCGGGGGGCAACGCGTGGCGGGCTCCACCATCACGCGCGCGGGCTGGGGGGTGGCCGCCGCCGCCACGGTTGTGTTGTGGGTCTTGGCGGCCGCCTGGCGCTGAGCGTTCGAAGCCCGCTTGGAGGAGTTCATGATGAAGCGTTCCAAATCCCCCATCTTCTGGGCCCTGTTTGGCGCGGGCGGCATGCTGTGCGCGCTGCTGGGCACCGGCCTGGTGTGGATCACGGGCATTGCGGTGCCTTTGGGTCTGGGCTTGCCCAGCGACCTGCTGGGTGACCGGCCGCTCGCGATCGGGCGCAAGCGCTTTTCCGGATGGGCGCGGTCCCGGTC
>CAZCJB010000060.1:6150-15707 GCA_964498795.1 uncultured Rubrivivax sp.
ACTCTCGGGTGCTGGCCTTGGGCCAAAGCTTGATGGGCGGTACGGTCTTGTTTTTGGTGGTGTCGCTCTTTGCTTGGCATGCGGCCCACCGACTGTTGTGCACGGTGCATGACTTCGGCATCCACAAAGGGCTGTTGGCCAAGACGCTCGCGTATGGCAGTGCGGGAGTGTTGACCGTGTTGGCGGGGTCTTCGTTGCTCAAACTCTGATGCGCTGAGGCCTGCGCCCCCAGCGGTCGAGGTTCAGGCCGTCAAGATCCATCCTTCCACCGGATCCACCTCCGGTGGCAAGCCGTGTCGAGGCTGGGTGGCTGCCCAGGCGGCTTGCACCAGGCACAGGGCGGCGTCCAGCCGGTCGCCTGAGGCGTCATCGACGATGGTCTCGCGTTGCGTGTGGGTGAGTTTGAGACGCAGACCCAAGCGGGTACGCCCCTGCTCCAGCGCCTCCACCATGTCCTTGCGTGCAATCAGGCGGTCGTCGCTGGGATCGTTCTTGTACGAGCGTCGCCCCACCAACTCGTGGGCCAGAAACCCCGGGTAGGCCTCCAAGGCCACGCGCTGCGGATCGCCCTGACGCAAACCAGGTGCCGTGACGTTGGCGCGCATCAGACGTGAGTAACCTTCGAAGTACATGAAGCCCACCGGCACATAGCGGGTTTGCAAAGGGCTGGTGGAGCTGATGCCCGGCACCGCCTGATCGGCCACGCGGTGCAGCAAGCGCTGGCCTGCCGGCCGCGTGCCTCCCCAAGCGTCCACCAGCGCACGAAAATCCATGCGCTGCGGGCATCGCCGCTGCAACTCGATCATCACCGCATCGGCTGTGGCGCCCAGTTGCTGCGCCTCCACAAAGGCGCGAGGCAAGCCGAAAGGAAAGTCAAAACCCCCCAGCCAAGGACCCTCTTGGTTCAAAGCCGTTTCAAAGGCATGCAAGGTGACCAGTTCGTCCAAAGCCTCCAACCGCACCACCTGCCCCACCAAGTGGCCCCTGGCCACGGTGATGGGCTTTTTTCGCGAAGGGGCGCTGGTGAAGTCGATGCCGAGGAGGTGGGAGGTGGTCATGTGGCCCGCAGGCGTCCCACTTCGATCCCGTTCCAGTTCTTGAGCGCGGCGTCGCTGAAGTTGCGCAAACACGTGGCGTCTGCGGCGCTCAGGGACAACAAGCGCTCCAACACGGCGGCAAACGCCACCTCACAAGCTCGCGCATTGTTGCCGTCGTCCATCTTGAGGGCCACACCCAAACCGAGTTCAGGCAGCGCGGCGCAATAGACGCCTTCGGCGCCCACTTTGCAAAAGACGCGTTCGCCAAAGTGCTCCATCACGCGGGTGTCCATGCGGCCGGTGCCGGCGACCATGAAGGGCGCCTTGGCCACGGCCTGACGCAGACGCTTGGCGGCGCGCGCATGGGTATCACTCAAGCCCACGCCCGTGGCCACCCTTGCAAACGCATGGGCCAAGTGACGCAGCGGAATCGCATAAGTCGGGATCGAACACCCGTCGGTACCCCGAGCGGTCTTGGACAGGTCAAAACCGGTGGCCGCCTGCAAGGCTGAGGTCACTTCACGCATGACCGGATGGTCGGGCTTGACATAGCCTTTGACGAAAGCCGCCACATCGCGGCCCTGGGCCATCATGCAACCCACACACACAAACCCCGAGTGTTTGCCCGAACAGTTGTTGTTGAGGGCATTGGGCTCACGGTGCGCTGCCGCCAGCGCCTTGGTGGCACCGTCATACGAAGGCCATTGCGTGCCGCATTCCAAGGCATGGAAGTCGACGCCCGCCTTGGCCAACATCGACTGTGCGGTACGCACGTGCCGCTCTTCACCACCATGCGAGGCGCAGGCCAGGGCCAGCTCTTCGTCGGTCAAGCCCAGACGCTCCACGGCGCCACTGGCTGCCAAGGGCAGCGCCTGAAGCACCTTCACAGCGGACCGGGGAAAAATCGGTCGATCGATATCACCCAGCGCGGTGTGGACGGTGCCGTCGGCATCCACCACGGCCACCGACCCCCGGTGCATGGACTCGACGATGCCGCCGCGCCAAGCTTCGACCAAGATGGGATTGGCGCTCATGGCTCAGCCCTCGTCGCGGCTGAGCAGCGGGATCGCGCCGTCGCTGCTGCTTCCCAGGAGGCCCGTCTGCGTGTAGATCCCGAGCTTGTCACGGGTGTCTTGGATATCGAGCGCTCGCATGGTGAGCTGACCAATGCGGTCGGCCGGCGTGAAGGCGCCCTCGCCTTTTTCCATGGTGAGGCGCTCGGGGTGGTAGGTGAGGTTGGGGCTGGTGGTGTCCACGATGGACCAGTCATTGCCTCGACGCAACTCCAACGTGACCTCGCCGGTGACCGCGCGCGCCACCCAGCGTTGTGCGGTCTCGCGCAACATCAGGCTTTGCGGGTCGAACCAGCGACCGTGGTACAGCAACTTGCCCAGGCGCCGGCCGTTGGTGCGGTATTGCTCGATGGTGTCTTCGTTGTGGATGCCCGTGACCAAACGCTCATAGGCAATGTGTAGCAGGGCCATGCCCGGGGCTTCGTAGATACCGCGGCTCTTGGCTTCGATGATGCGGTTTTCAATCTGGTCGCACATGCCCAGGCCGTGCCGGCCACCGATGCGATTGGCCTCTTCAAACAGGGCCACGGCGTCGGCAAAGGTACGGCCGTTGAGCGCCACGGGGTGGCCCTCTTCAAACCGCACACTGACCGTCTCGGCCTTGACGGCCACATCCTCGCGCCAGAAGGCCACGCCCATGATGGGGTTCACGATGCTCAGACCCTTGTTGAGAAACTCCAAGTCTTTGGCCTCGTGGGTGGCTCCCAGCATGTTGGAGTCAGTGGAGTAGGCCTTTTCCACGCTCATCTTGTAGTCGAACCCGTGGTCGATGAGGTACTCACTCATCTCCTTGCGGCCGCCCAACTCGTCAATGAAGCGCTGGTCCAACCAGGGTTTGTAGATGCGCAAGGCCGGGTTGGCCAAGAGCCCGTAGCGGAAAAAACGCTCGATGTCGTTGCCCTTGTACGTGCTGCCGTCACCCCAAATGTTGACACCGTCTTCGCGCATGGCCACCACCAGCGCCGTGCCTGTGACGGCGCGCCCCAGTGGTGTGGTGTTGAAGTAGGTGGCACCGCCCGTGGTGATGTGGAAAGCCCCACACTGGATCGCAGCAATGCCTTCAGCCACCAACTGCGCGCGGCAATCGATCAAGCGCGCAATGTCAGCGCCATAGGCTTTGGCTTTGCGCGGAATTTCATCGTAGTCGCTCTCATCGGGCTGACCCAGATGGGCCGTGTAGGCGCAGGGGATGGCTCCTTTGGCGCGCATCCAGTGCACAGCCGCCGAGGTGTCCAAGCCACCAGAAAACGCAATGCCGACGCGCTCGCCGACGGGGAGGGATTGGAGGATGTTTTGACTCATGGTACCAATTGTCGCAGGTCGAATGGAGCTCAGGCGGCCGCCGTTTGCAAGAGCGCGTTCAGGTTGGGAGCGTGACCCAACGACCAGGCGTGTTGGATCAGATCGGAGACCCGTTGTTCACCGATGACCGGATCCGCCTGACCGTGGAACTTGGCCTCCAAGGCCGCATCGCTCATCGGCTTTTGCATGGAGCCCACGGCGTGCTCCACGAACAGGTGCACCGTGCGGCCGTCGCGCAGCACGGCAGTCACGTCGGCCGACTCTTCTTGGATGCGGTCGTCCACCTGCGCCACCACCTTGCGACGCAAGGCCACCACCGGGTCGCTGCAGACCACCTCGTCGCTGAACTCGGCCTCCCCGGCACGCCCGTGAATCAGGCCCACGGCACAGGCGTGATAGATGCTGAATTTGGCCGCCAAGCCATCGGCAGGCTCCTTCTTGCCGCACAGCTCCAGCACCAGCGAGTGCACCTTGAGCTCGATGCGCTCGATGTCCTCGGCGCGCACGCCTTGTTCTCGCAATTGCACACAGGCATCGATGCCCGGGTGAACGACAATACCGCAGGCAAACGGCTTGTAGGTGTTGAAGCTGATCTCAAAGCGCTGACCGAGTTCGTCGGTGGCTTCGTGCCAGGCGGTCTTGGTCGAGACCACCTGAATCAAACCCCGGGGTGCTTCGAGCGCACGCGGGCTGGCCGTGAAACCGTTCTTGGCCATGAGGGCAGCCATCAAACCGGCACGCGCCGCAGCCCCGGGGTGCAAGGGCTTGCTCATGGTGCCGAACTGCTCGCGCAAGCCCACCGGTTGCGACGCCGCGATGCCCAGGGCCATGGCAGTCTGGTCTGCGTTCAGCCCCAACAGACGTGCGCAACCCGCAGCGGCTCCCAGCATGCCCGTGGACCCCGTGATGTGCCATCCACGGTCGTAGTGATCGGGGTACATCACATTGCCAACGCGGCAGGAGACGTCGATGCCCAAGACCAAGGCGTCGATCACCTGACGCCCGTTGGCTCCCATCACTTCGGCCAAAGGCAAGAGGGCCGAGGCCACGGGGCCGGCCGGGTGAATGATGGTTTTCAGGTGGGTGTCATCGAAGTCGTAGGTGTGCGACGAAATGCCGTTGACCAGTGCGGCGCTCGCCATGTCCACGCGCTCATGGCGCCCTAGCACTTGAGCTTGGGGCGCCGGTTGCAGCATCTGCACCGCGGCCAAGGCCGCCTGAGTGGATTCATGTCGCGCCGCACCCACGGCGCACCCCAGCCAGTTCAGCAAGGTGCGGTGGGCTTCGTGCTCGACCGCCTCGCTCCAACCTCTTGAGGGATGGGTGGCGACGAACTCGGCCAGGATGCGTGTGATCGCCGGGGCGTGTTGATCGGCTTGAACGGAGGTATTGCGTGCCATGGGAGCTCAGAGTTTGAAATTTAAAGGGGGGTGGATGGGCTTCAAGCATCCAGGTCGATCTTGCGCTCACGGGCCACGCGGGTCCAGCGAGCGATGTCTGACCGAATGAATTGATTGAATTGTTCAGCGGTCATGACCCAGGGTTCCAGTGCCTCGGCCGACAGCTTGTCGCGCAAATCGGGTCCTTGCAGCACGGTGGCCAATGACTCGTTGAGATGCTTCACGACTGGGGCTGGGAGGCCCGCCGGTGCGACCACCCCGTACCACTGGACGGCATCAAAACCCTTGAAGCCAGACTCGATCAGCGTGGGGACCTCTTTGAGCGCGGGGTGTCGAGCCGTGCCCGTCACCGCCAGAGGCCGAGCGCGACCTGAACGGATGTGAGGCAAGGCGGCGGCGAGCCCCGGGAACATGGCTTGGGTTTGACCTGCTAGCAAATCAGTGAAGGCGGGTGCTATGCCTCGGTAGGGAATGTGAACCGCAAAAGTGCCCGAGGCCTGCTTGAAGAGTTCCATCGTCAAATGCGTGAGCGAGCCCTGCCCCGAAGACCCGTAACTCGCTCGCCCAGGGTGGGCCTTGGCCCACGCGATGAAGTCTTGCAGTGAATGCACGGGCAAGCTTGCCGGTACCACGAGCACGTTGGGTGTCGCTCCGATCATGCCCACGGGGGTGAAATCTTTCAGGGGATCGTAGGGCAGCTTGCTGCGTGTGGCGGGGCTGGTGCCATGGGTGGCGACATAGCCTTGCAGCAAGGTGTACCCATCGGGTGCGGCCTTGGCAGTGGCTTGGCAGGCGATCGCGCCACCGCCACCCCCAATGTTGTCCACCACGAACGATTGACCGAGGACCTTGCCCCAGCGCTCGGTGACGGTGCGGCCCACCAAATCACTGCCTCCTCCGGCGGCCACGGGGACGATGTAGCGCAGCGGCCTAGAGGGAAAGGTCTGCGCATGAGCCCTCAAGGCAGGCAACGTCGAAGCTCCGGCCACCCCAGCCAAGACGGGCCACGACAGGAGTTGACGGCGTGTGGTCATGGGAAGCTCCTCAGTGCTGCGCCAATGGCGCGGGGAACGGGTAGCCCTCCATTGTCGCCCGGGTCCACGGGTTATGCTCCGAGCCTGAATGTCTACCGCACCGAACTCCTCAACTTTTACCTTGGCCGGCGTCATGGGCTGGCCGGTGAACCACTCGCGCTCACCGCTCATCCATCGCCACTGGATCGAAGAACACCACTTGCAGGGGGCTTATGTACCGCTGGCCGTGACGCCGGGCCGGCTGGAAGCCGCCTTGCGCGGCCTGGCTGCGTTGGGGTTTTCCGGCTGCAACATCACCTTGCCACACAAGGTGGGAGCTTTGCGCTGCGTGGACGAGGTGGACCCTTTGGCGCGGCGCATTGGCGCCATCAACACCGTCGTGGTGGGAGAAGGCGGCTCCCTGCGGGGCCTGAACACCGATGCCTTTGGCTTTGTGCAAAGTCTGCGTGATGCCGAGCCTGCCTGGACCGCGCGACGGGGGCCTGCCGTGGTCTTGGGCGCGGGGGGCGCGGCGCGGGCCATCGTGGCGAGCCTGGTGGACGAAGGCGCTCAGGAGATTCGGCTGCTCAATCGCACCGATGCCCGCGCCGCCGAACTGGCAGCCGAGATGGGCCCCGTCGTGCAGGCCCTGCCCTGGCATCAACGCCATGAGGCATTGGAGGGATGTGCCTTGTTGGTACAAACCACGAGCCAAGGCATGCAAGGCCACGCACCCTTGGATCTGCGCTTGGACGCCTTGCCCTCGCAAGCAATGGTCTGTGATGTGGTGTACGTGCCGCTGATCACACCGTTGCTTCGAGCAGCACGTCAGCGTGGGAACTTGGGCGTAGACGGCTTGGGCATGTTGCTCAACCAGGCACGCCCGGCCTTTGAAGCCTGGTTTGGCGTGAGGCCCGCCATCACCCCCGCGCTGCGTCAGAAGGTGGAAGCCTCGCTCTAAGGCCTCACCGAGTGGCCGCCGCAGCGGCTGCGGCCATCACCTCGGCGCGCACCGCTTCGGTCAGCTCGCCCTTGAGAGCGGAAAAGGCAGGCGTGGTCTTGACCGAGTAGTGCCGCGGGTGCGGCAAGTCGACGGAGCGGCTGAGCTTGATGCGCCCGGGGCGGGCGCTCATCACCACCACGCGGCTGGCCATGAACACAGCCTCGTCGATGTCGTGAGTGACAAACAGCACGGTCTTGGCCTGCTGCTCCCACAAGCCTAGCAAGAGCTCTTGCATGAGTTCGCGCGTTTGATGGTCGAGGGCGCCAAAAGGCTCATCCATGAGCAGGATGCGTGGGTTGTTGGCCAACGCTCGAGCCAACGCGGTGCGCTGCTGCATGCCCCCAGACAGCTGCTTGGGGTAATGCCGCTCAAACCCGTTCAAGCCCACTTGCGCGATGAACCCTTGCGCCACCTCCACTTGTGCGGCTCGGGGCAAGCCGCGTTCGCGCAAACCAAAACAGACATTGTCCAGCACGTTAAGCCAGGGAAACAAGGTGTAGCTCTGAAACACCATGCCTCGGTCGGCACCAGGCTCCTTCACCGCTTGCCCATCGAGCAGCACCTCACCCGCCGTGGGTTGATCCAGGCCGGCCACAATGCGCAGCAGCGTGCTCTTGCCGCACCCGCTGGGCCCCAGGATGGTGATGAAGTCGTTTTCGGCGACGTCAAGGTCGGTGGCTTGCAAGGCCAGCGTGTCCCCATGGGCCGACGCAAATCGACGCTCGACACCGCGAATGCGCAAGACGGGGTGTGTCATGTCATCGACCTTCATCGACCTTCATCGACCTTCATCGACCCAGTGCCGCCCAAGGGAAGAGCCGACGGTTCACCCCTTTGAACAGCAAGTCGCTGCCCAAACCGATCAGGCCGATGACGATGATGCCGAAGATGATTTGGTCGGTGGCCAGCAGAGCCTGGCTGTCAGTGATCATGTGGCCGATGCCACTGGAGGCCCCGATGAGTTCGGCCACGATCACGTAGGTCCAGGCCCAGCCCAGCACCATGCGCAAGGTCTCGGCAATTTCGGGCGCTGCGCCTGGAATGAGCACGCGGCGGATCAACGAGCGATCGCTCACGCCCAGGGTATAGGCGGCCTCGACCAAGTCGCGCCGGGTATTGCCCACGATGACCGCAATCATCAACACCAGTTGAAAAAAGCTGCCAATGAAAATCACGGACAGCTTTTGCGCCTCACCAATGCCCACCCACAAGATGAGCAGCGGAATGAAGGCGCTGGCAGGCAGGTAGCGCGCGAAGCTCACGAAGGGTTCAAAGAACGCCTCGACGGGCTTGTAGGCCCCCATGGCCACTCCCAGGGGCAGGGCCAGGGCTGCGGCAATCAAGAAGCCCCCCACCACACGCCAGACGGTCATGCCGATGTCGGCGGCAAAGCCCATCTGGGTGAGCAGCGTGATGCCGCTTTTGACCATGGTGATGGGGTCTGCCAAAAAGGTCTTGCTGACGTAGCCTCCCAGGGTGGCCGCGGCCCAAACCGCGACGAACACCACAAAGAAGGCAATGCCCAGCGCCACGCGGGCGCCGGGGGACACAGGCGTGAGAGGCTTCAAAGCCGAGTGGCTTACTTCAGGAAGCGGGTGTCTGCCAGTTTGCTCAAGTCGGGCACCGATTTGATGATGCCGGCCTCCAGGAGGATCTCAGAGGCCTTCTTGCTGAACGCGACGTGCTCGCCCGCAAAGAATTTTTGATTGGCATCACGGTCTTGCCAGCGCAGGTATTTCTGGCTGTTTTCAAACTGTTCAGCCGTTTGCTTCACATCAGCCCCCATGATTTCAAAGCTCTTCTTGGGCTCCGCTTTGATCATGGCCACCGCGTCAAAGTAGGAATCCGTCAAGGCCTTGGCCGCCTTGGGGTTGTCGGCCAGGAACTTGGGCGTGCATCCGAAGGTGTCCATGATCATGGGGTAATCCAGCGTGGTAGCAATGATCTTGCCCGCCTCAGGTTTGGCACGCACGGCACCCAGGTAGGGCTCGTAAGTCATGGCGGCATCGATGCCATCGGTGTTGGCGATCATGGCGTTGGCAGCGGCCTGCGGCTCCAGATTGACCACCTTCACGTCTTTCACGTTCAAGCCGTTTTCGCGCAACATCCACGCCAAGGTGAAGTAAGGAGCCGTGCCGGGTGCGCTGGCCGCCACCGTCTTGCCCTTGAGGTCTTTGATGCTGGCAATATTGGGTTTGACCACCATGCCATCGGCGCCGAAGCTCTTGTCCAGTTGGAAGATTTGCGTGGTGGCTACGCCATTGGCATTCCACACCACCCAGGTCTCCACCGTGGTCGCGGCACATTGGATGTCGCCCGAGGCGATGGCCAAGTGACGGTCTTTCTGGGGAATCTTCTTGAGGGTGACGTCCAGGCCATGCTTCTTGAAGATGCCTGCATCACGGGCCAAGGTCAGCGGGGCAAAACCCGTCCAGCCGGAATAACCGATGGAAACCTTGACCTCTTGCGCTTGGGCCAACGAGGCCGCGCTGACCAGTGCTACGGTAGCGATTGCGCTCAAGACGGTGTTCAGGGATTTCTTCATGATGCTCCTTCAACAAACAATGGTGGGAATGAAAAACAGGAATCAAGGCATCAAGGACTCAGGCCGGCGTCCATAAGTCCGGCAGATCCGCCAAGGTTCGCATGATGCCTGAGAGTGAGCCGCCCAAGACCTGCGCCGTGGCCGCTTCAATATCGGGGGCCAGGACGCGATCATGCGCCAATTT
>CAZCJB010000061.1:0-11307 GCA_964498795.1 uncultured Rubrivivax sp.
GCCGCAGCAATGCAGGCCTGCAAATTGACGCTGGTGCGGCGCTCCTCGTCCATGATGCCCAGCTTGACGGTGCTGTCGGGCAGCCCCAAGAGCTTTTCCACGTGCGAGAACAGCTCCGCCGCGAAAGCCACCTCCGCGGGTCCGTGCATCTTGGGCTTGACGATGTAGACGCTGCCAGTGCGGCTGTTGCGCAAGCCTTGCGCGCCATGACCTTGCAGATCATGCAACGCGATGGTGGTGGTCACCACGGCGTCCAAGATGCCCTCAGGAATTTCGCGCGCGTCGTCACCCCACAAGATGGCGGGGTTGGTCATCAGGTGGCCCACATTGCGCACAAACAGCAGCGAGCGGCCATGCAGCGTTACCGTGCCGCCCGCCGGCGCTTGGTACACCCGGTCGGGATTGAGCCCACGTGTGAACGTGGTGCCGCCCTTGGTGACCTGCTCGGTCAGCGTGCCTTTCAAGATGCCCAACCAATTGCCATAGGCTTGCACCTTGTCGGCCGCATCCACCACCGCCACGGAATCTTCCAAGTCCAAGATGGTGGACAGCGCAGCCTCCAGCACCAAATCGCACACGCCCGCGGCGTCGGAGGCACCGATGGGGGTGGTGCGGTCGATGCGCAGGTCCAAATGCAGGCCATGATGTTGCAGCAGCACCGACGAAGGCGACTGCGAGGGGCCTTGCCAGCCCACGAATTGCGCCGGGCGCTTCAGGCCCACGCGTTGACCGCTGGCCAAGGTCACCAGCAGCGCGCCCTGCTCTACGGCATAGCCGGTGGAGCCCACATGCGACCCCCGGGTCAAAGGCGCGGTGCGATCCAGCACATGCCGCGCGTACTCGATGACCCGGGCTCCGCGCACGGGGTTGTAGGGCCCCGCACGCGTCGCGCCGCCGTCCTGCGGCAACGCATCGGTCCCGTAGAGCGCGTCGTACAGAGAGCCCCAACGCGCATTGGCGGCGTTCAAGGCATAGCGCGCATTGGTGATGGGCACCACCAACTGCGGCCCGGCTTGGCGGGCCAGTTCCGCATCCACGTGGCGCGTGGTGGCACGGACTTTGGCCGCTACCGGCACGAGATAGCCAATCTTCTGCAGGAACGCCCGGTAGGCCGCCTTCTTGCGGACGGGACCCGGGTGCTGGCGGTGCCAGGCGTCGAGCTCGGCTTGCAGACGGTCACGCTCAGCCAGCAGCGCCTCATTCTTCGGTGCCAGGGTGTGAACGAGCTCGGAAAAGCCCTTCCAAAAGGCCTGCGGGCGCACGCCGGTGCCCGGCAACACCTGCTCGTCGATGAATTGCTGCAGCTCGGTGGCCACTTGAAGGCCGAAAAGCGACGTGCGCGAGGTGCGCGAGGTGCGAGATGTCATGGGAGGCCACTCCTGCGAGGAAGTTAGACACCGAACTTTATTCGCTACCTTAAAAGAGATTAATAGCCTGAAAATCGATGGATTTTTGACTAAATCGCAAAAATCAAGTCATACAAAAGGCAACAATTGGGCAATTAAACCCCTAGATTCCTCCGTCGGCTGCGCATAATCGACCCATGGACAAGCTCAAGCAGCTCGAATCCTTTGTGGCGGTGGCCACCAAGGGCAGCCTGACCGCCACGGCGCATGCCGAGGGAGTCGCACCGGCCGTGATTGGCCGCCGAATTGATGCCCTGGAGGGTCGTTTGGGCGTGAAATTGTTGGTGCGCACCACCCGCAAAATTTCACTCACGGAAGAAGGCAGCGCCTTCTTGGAGGATTGCCAGCGCCTGCTGGCCGACCTCAACCATGCCGAAGCCAGCGTGAGTGCGGGGGGCGTGAAGGCCAGCGGCCACTTGCGCATCACGGCGCCCGCGGGATTCGGGCGCCGTCACGTGGCGCCGTTGGTGCCACGGTTCATGGCCCAACACCCCGAGGTGAGCGTATCGCTCAACCTGGCGGACCGCCTGGTGGATCTTGTGAACGAGGGCTACGACTGCGCCGTGCGAGTGGGTGACATGCCTGACTCCAATCTCATCAGCGTGCGCCTGGCCGACAACCGCCGCTTGTGTGTGGCCTCGCCCCGCTACCTGGCACAGCACGGCACACCGCAAACGCCCGCCGAGTTGGTGGCGCACCATGAATGCCTGACCCTGAGCTCAGAAGCCAGCCAATCTCGCGGTTGGGCCTTTCTTGAAGACGGCAAGGTGATCCACCTGCGCCCAAGCGGCCGCTTGAGTTGCAGCGACGGCCAAGTGCTGCATGATTGGTGCGTGGCGGGGCTCGGCGTGGCTTGGCGCAGCACCTGGGAGGTGGCTGAAGACATCGCTGCTGGCCGCCTGGTCACGGTGCTGGATGCTTTTGCCGCACCCCCTAACGGCATCTATGCCGTGTTCACCCATGCCAAGCACCTGCCGTTGCGCGTGCGGCTGTGGATCGACCACCTCAAACACACCTACGGTCAGTCGCAATATTGGCAAGAGCGGCGCTGAGCGAGGAACGCGTGCGAAGGGTGGCTCGTGCAAGGAGGTTGCCGCGGGCCCTGCGGGCCCTCGCAATGACGGAGAGGTTGCCGCGGGCCCTGCGGGCCCTCGCAATGACGGCTCGCAATGAAGGTCCGCAGGGCCGTGAAGATCACTTCTTGGCGGGCGCGGCGGCCTGGGCATCGGCCAGGCATTTCTTGACGTGACTGGCCTTGGCAGCGCCAGCAAGCTTTTTGTCGGCCGCAGACTTTTCACACGCGGCTTGAGCATCCTGAGCGCCGGCGGCACCGGCGGCGGCATCGGCTTCGCACTTCTTCAAGAAGCTGGTCTTGGCGGCACCGGCCAACTTCTTCTCGGCCGCTTGGGTTTCACAGGCCGAGCCGCCTTTGGTCGCTGCAGCGGTTGCAGAGGCAGCCGGCTTGGCCGCAGATGCCGGCGCCGCGGGCTTGACGTCGGCCGCTTGCGCGACTCCTGCCATCAAGCCCAAAGACATCGTGAGTGCAAAGATCCAAGACTTCATGGCGTGCCCCTTTCTAGGGTGGTTGAGTGTCTTCCCATAACGCGGCAGCGAGACGGTCGGACGACAAGGTGATGCGCAATTGCGCCGCCTTGCTGCGACGAAGATTGAGCCGGCGCACCACACGCCTCGTAGAATCTCGTTCATGCAACAAGCCACCTTGGCGCTGCTAGATGCGTTGCGCGCCGCGCTCGCCGAAGTGGCCCCGCAACACCCCATCGAAGCGGCCTTTGAACTGCCACGGCAAGCCGCCCATGGCGACTTCGCCATCACCTGCGCGATGCAACTCGCGCGTCCCCTGAAGAAAAACCCTCGCGAGGTGGCTCAGGCACTGGTCGATGCCTTGCAGCGTCAGGCCGCCGTCTCCCGTTGGGTGGCAGCGCTCGAAATCGCTGGACCGGGCTTCATCAACTTGCGCCTGGCCGATGCCGCCAAGCAGTCGGTGGTGGGCGAGGTACTGGCCCATGGGGAGTGTTACGGCCAGCGCGCGGCGCAAGGCCGAAAAGTGATGGTGGAGTTCGTCTCCGCCAACCCCACAGGACCTTTGCATGTGGGCCACGGCCGAAACGCGGCGCTCGGCGACGCCATTTGCAACCTCCTGGCCTCGCAAGGATGTGAGGTGCTGCGAGAGTTTTATTACAACGACGCGGGCGTGCAAATTCACACCTTGGCGATCTCGGTGCAGGCGCGGCTGCGCGGCTTCCAACCTGGCGACGCCCAGTGGCCGGAATCGGCCTACAACGGCGACTACATCGCTGACATCGCTCAAGACTTCGCCGCCCGAAAAACGGTGCAGGCCGACGACCGGCAATTCACCGCGTCGGGTGACCCCGAAGACCTGGAGAGCATCCGTGCCTTCGCGGTGGCCTATCTGCGTCATGAGCAAGATTTGGACTTGCAAGCCTTCGGGGTGCGCTTCGACCACTACTTTCTCGAGTCCAGCTTGTACCGCGACGGCGGGGTCGATGACACCGTGCAGCGCCTCATCGCGGCCGGCAAGACCTTCGAAGAAGGTGGCGCGCTGTGGCTGCGCACCACCGACTACGGTGATGACAAAGACCGGGTCATGCGCAAGTCCGATGGGACCTACACCTATTTTGTGCCCGACGTGGCCTACCACGTTCGCAAATTTGAACGCGGCTACACGCAGGTCATCAACGTGCAGGGCACCGACCACCACGGCACGGTGGCGCGCGTGCGTGCGGGCTTGCAGGCTGCAGGCGTGGGCATCCCCTCGGGCTACCCCGACTACGTGCTCTACAAGATGATCACGGTGATGAAGGACGGCCAAGAGGTCAAGATTTCCAAGCGCGCCGGCAGCTACGTGACCTTGCGTGATCTGATCGACTGGACCAGTCGCGACGCCGTGCGGTTCTTTCTGGCCAGCCGCAAGGCGGACACCGAGTTCACCTTCGACGTCGACCTGGCCCTCAAGCACAACGACGAGAACCCCGTGTTTTACGTGCAGTATGCGCACGCCCGCATCTGCTCGGTACTGGCGCAGTGGAGCGCCGAGCAGGGCGCGGGCCATGGTGGTGAGCTGTCACCACTGCGCTCAATCTTGCGTGACGCTGAGGTGTCGCTGCTGCGCGCCCCCACCGAAAGCGCGCTCCTGCTCAAGCTGGCCGAATACCCCGGCATGCTCACGCGCGCCACGGCCGAGCTCGCACCGCATGACGTGGCGTTTTATTTGCGAGACCTCGCCGCGACCTTCCACAGTTATTACGCGGCGGAGCGGTTCTTGGTGGAGGATGCGCCCCTGGCTCGCGCCCGCATGGCTTTGCTGGCCGCCACGCGACAGGTCCTGAAGAATGCCTTGGCCATCTTGGGCGCTGGAGCGCCGGAGTCCATGACACGAGAAGCGCCTGATGCTATTCGGGCCGATCAACAGGTGGAGGCCTGACATGCACGCACCGATTCCACGCCGAAGCCCCGGCAGCGCCAGCCCCCCGCGAAGTGCTCAGCAAGGTCGCTTCATCCCCGGGTTGATCGTGGGTTTGCTGATCGGCTTGACCTTGGCCTTGGGCGTGGCGATGTACGTCACCAAAGTGCCGATTCCCTTCATCAACAAAGTGCCTTTGCGATCGGCCGAGCAAGACGCGGCCGAAGCCGAGCGCAACAAGAACTGGGACCCCAACGCCGCCCTGCAAGGCAAGGCTTCCGGCCGGGCGGCTTCGGCCGCCTCGGCAGGGACACCTGGCGCTGGCGCGTCGGCCGCGGCGACCTCCGCGCCCCCCGCCGCCCCCAACGCCACGCCATCGGCCACCCCCGCTCCCACTGGGTCCGCGGGCCCTGGTGCAGCGGGAGCCCCTCGCGACCCAGCCGCCATCTTGGCGGGCGCTGCCGAAGTGGTGTCTGCGGCCGCTTCAGCACCGATGCCGGCCAAGGGGGGTAAGCCCCCTGCCGCCGACACGGCCCTGTACCTGTTGCAAGCGGGCGCGTTTCAGCGGGTTGAGGATGCCGAGGCGCAACGGGCCCGTCTGGGCATGTTGGGCGTGGAGTCCAAGGTGGTCGATCGGGAACAAACGGCCGGCAGAACGGTCTATCGTGTGAGGATTGGCCCGTTTGACCGGCGTGCCGACGCTGAGGCCGTGAAAGAGCGGCTCAATGGCGCGGGCGTGGACAGCGTGCTCATGCGCACGGAGCGAGCAGCCCAGTGAAGGCCCGCGCCGAGTGCCGCTTGGGCGTGAATCCGCCATGGGTCACACCGGATCAATCTGCTTTCAGCACTGAGGGAGATGCCTGTCATGAAACGACGTGAATTCAACGCATGGGCCGCCGGCACCGTCGGCGCCGCCACTGCGCTCACCCCCTGGGGTGAGGCCGCCTGGGCCCAAGGCGGCCCTGTGGAAGGCACCCACTACCTGCGCCTGTCTCAGGTGGCGCCCATCTCGGCCCCTGCGGGCAAGATCGAAGTGGTGGAGTTTTTCTGGTACGGCTGCCCGCATTGCAATGCCTTGGAGCCTACGCTCGAGGAGTGGGCCAAGAAGCTGCCGCCCGATGTGGCGTTTCGGCGCGTGCCCGTGGGCTTTGCGGCCGTGCACGAGTCGCACCAGCGGCTGTTCTATGCCTTGGAGGCCATGGGGCAACTCGACGCCATGCACAAGCGCATCTTTGCGGCCATCCACAACGGCCACCAGCGTCTCGACAAGGAAGCCGACCAAGTCGCCTTCCTCAAGGCGCAAGGGGTGGACACCGCCAAGTTCTTGGACAACCTCAAGTCGTTTTCCGTGCAGACCAAGGCCCGCCAAGCCAAACAGCTGTCGGAGGCCTACAAGATTGACGGCGTGCCCGCTTTGGGTGTGCACGGCCGCTTTTTGACATCAGGTTCGATGACGGGCGACAACGCGCGCGCCTTGGCCGTGGTGGACTTCTTGGTGCAACGCGTCAGAAAGGGCTGAAGAAGCTTCGGGCGCTCCTGTTCAGACAGGAGATGCGGGCACAAAAAATGCGTCCCGATCATTCCCTGATGATGCGTCGACTGGCTAGAATGGGATGCAAGATTTGTGCCTTCCATGAGGTCTGTGCTTTTGCCCGTTCAACCCCATCCCCGCTGGTACCCACCGCAGAGTTCGGCATGGCGCTGGATGGCGGGGTGGGCGCTCGCCGTGGCAGCCACCTGGCCAGGGGCTGTCCAGGCTGAAAAAGCCGACCGAAGCAAGCCCTGGATCATCGAGGGCGACCGCGATGCCACCTTGGATGAGCAGCGGCGAACCTTCGTGATTGTCGGCAACGCCGTCATCAGCCAAGGTTCGATGGCTTTGCGCGCCGAACGCATTGAGGTTCAAGAGCAAGGCGGGGTGGTACGGCAGGCGGTGGCCGTCGGGTCGGCCCCGCGATGGGCCACCTTCCGCCAAAAACGAGACCTGCCCAACGAGCACATCGAAGCCCTGGCTGAGCGCATTGAATACGACGGCGCCAACGACACCGTGCGGTTCGTGGGCCAAGCGGAGCTGCGCATCGTGCGCGGCGCGGTCACGATCCATGAAGTGAAGGGTGCATTGTTGTACTGGGACAACAAGCGCGAACGCTTTGGGGCGGAAGGCGAAAAGCTGAAAGACGGCAGCGCCACGGGTCGGTTCAAGTGGACCTTGAGCCCCGCATCCGCCCCGGCTGCAGCACCGGCGAACGCACCGCCTCCGGCAGGGGAGCGCAAGTGAGCGTGGCGCCCAGCCGTCTCGACGCGCAAGGGCTGCAAAAGCGATACGGCGCCCGCACGGTCGTGAAGAACGTGCACCTGGCCGTCAGTGCGGGAGAGGTGATCGGCCTGCTCGGGCCCAACGGCGCGGGCAAGACCACCACCTTCTACATGGTGGTAGGGCTGGTGCGGGCCGATGCCGGCACCATCCACATCGATGGGCAAGAGGTGCAGCACGAACCCATCCATCGGCGCTCGCGGCTGGGTTTGTCGTACCTGCCGCAGGAGGCGTCGATCTTTCGCAAGCTCACGGTGGAAGAAAACATCCGCGCGGTGCTGGAGTTGCAGCACGACGAGCACGGCAAGCCCTACAGCGACTCGCGCATCCGAGAGCAACTGCAAGAGCTGCTGCGCGACTTGTCCATTGAAAAACTGCACGACACACCGGCCCCAGCCCTGTCGGGTGGTGAGAGGCGACGTGTGGAGATTGCCCGGGCCTTGGCCACGCAACCACGCTTTATCTTGCTGGACGAGCCCTTTGCCGGGGTGGACCCCATCGCGGTGCTCGAGATCCAACGCATCATCAGCTTCTTGCGGGCCCGCGGCATTGGGGTGTTGATCACCGACCACAACGTGCGCGAGACCTTGGGTATTTGCGACCGGGCCTACATCATCAATGATGGCGAAGTGCTGGCCGAAGGCACGCCCACTGAGATCATCGACAACCCGCAGGTACGTCGCGTGTACCTTGGTGAACATTTCCGGATGTAGGGACGGCACCCATGCGACAGTCCCTGCAGGTCCGGCTCTCGCAGCATCTGGCGCTCACGCCACAGCTGCAGCAGTCCATCCGCTTGTTGCAGCTGTCCACGCTGGAGTTGCACCAAGAGGTCGAGCAGATGCTCGAGAGCAATCCCTTTTTGGAACTCGAAGAAGAAAGCGCCTCGCCCTGGGAAGTGTCACTGGATCGCGCCAGCCAATCGGCGACCTCGACACCGAGTGCGGAATCCGATGCGCAAGGGTCCGACGGTTTTGAGGGCCCCGAAGCGCTGAGCGAAGTCGCCGCCTCAGACTTTGGATCCACCGAGCGGGACGATTGGGAAAACGGCACCGAACGCGATGACTTTGATGGCATCCGCGAGCTGCCCTCCAACGCCGGCACCTCCTCCGGCAACGCGGGCGATGACGACGACTTCGATGCGCAAGAGCGACGCACGGGGGCGGTCAGCTTGGCCGACCATCTGCGCGAGCAATTGCCAGGGCTGCGCTTGAGCGCGGGTGACGCAGCGGCCGTGCACATGCTCATCGAGTCGCTCAACGAAGACGGCTATCTTGTCGACGCGCTCGAAGACGTGGCCGAGCCCTTGATGGCGGACCTGGAGGACGAAGACGACCGCGAAGAGCTGATGAGCCGCCTGCGCTGCGCACTCCTGTGGCTGCAGCGCTTGGATCCGTTGGGCGTGGGCGCGCGATCTTTGAGTGAGTGCCTGGCCCTGCAACTGCGTGCCGGACCCGACACGCCAGCCCGGGCGGTGGCCTTGGCCATCTGCCAAGACCACTTGGAGTTGCTGGCAAAGCGCGACATGAAAAAACTCATGGCCGCCACCGGTGCGCAAGAGGAGGTGCTGCGGCAGGCGCAGTCATTGATCGTGGCCTGCGAGCCCAAGCCGGGACGGCCCTTCGCTGACGCCGAGTCTCACATCATCATTCCCGACGTGATCGTGCAGCGCTCAGGCCGCTCGCTCAAAGTCACACTCAACCCCGATGTGATGCCCAAGCTGCGCATCAACGATCTTTATGCCGCCGCGCTGCGCGGAGGCAAGCCGGGGGGTGGCGGTCTGTCCACCCGGCTGCAAGAGGCGCGCTGGTTCATGAAGAATATCCAGCAGCGCTTTGACACCATCTTGCGGGTGAGCAAAGCCATCGTCGAACGGCAGAAAGCCTTTTTCACGCACGGCGAGATTGCGATGAAGCCGTTGGTGCTGCGCGAAATCGCCGACGAGTTGGGATTGCACGAGTCCACCATTTCGCGCGTGACCACGGCCAAGTACATGGCCACGCCCGGTGGCACCTACGAGTTGAAATATTTCTTCGGCAGCTCGCTGTCGACCGAAGCCGGTGGCAACGCCTCCAGCACGGCCGTGCGGGCGCTCATCAAACAGATGATTGCCGCAGAAGATCCGGCCAAGCCTTTGTCTGACAGCACGCTGAGCCAGATGCTGGATGAGCAGGGCATTCAGGTGGCGCGACGCACGGTGGCCAAGTACCGAGAATCGCTCAAGATTGCACCGGCCAATCTGCGCAAGGCGCTGTGACCGTGCGTCCTGACGGGGTGGACCTTTTTTTGCCAGCCTCCAGTGGCACCGAGGCGCTGCTGGCCGAGGAGGTCACCCGCATCACCGGGCGGGCGGCCGAACATGCGCGCGCAGGCGTTTGGGTTCGGGGGGATGCCCATGTGGCCATGCAGCTCAACTTGGAAAGCCGCTTGGCCCAGCGCGTGTTGTGGCCCTTGGTGGATGGCCCCTACCGCGACGAGCACGACCTTTACGCGCTGGCGCGGCAGGTGCGCTGGACCGATTGGATCACGCCTGCGCAAACGCTGCGTGTGGACGTGAATGCTCAACGCAGCCCGCTGACGAGCTTGAACTTCACGGCGCTGCGCATCAAGGATGCGGTGTGCGACGCCCTGCGCGAGGCCACGGGCGAGCGACCCAGCGTGGACACACGCCACCCAGACCTGCCCTTGGTGATGTACGTCGGCCCCGACCATGCCGTGCTCTACGCTGACACCACCGGTGAGGCCTTGTTCAAGCGCGGCTGGCGCGACGCCCGTGGAGGCCGCGAAGATGTCAAGGGCGAAGCGCCTCTCAAGGAGACGCTGGCCGCCGCCATGCTCGCGGCCATTGGATGGCAAGGCCGCGCCAACGACCCGCCCCTGCTCGACCCCTGTTGTGGCGCGGGCACCATCGCCATCGAGGCGGCACAAATCGCCTGCGGCATGGCCCCCGGCGCGCACCGCCGCTTTGCGTTCGAGCGGCAACTGCCTTTCCGCCCTCACCTGCAGGCGTGGGCTTCGATGCGTGAGGCGGCGCGCGCGCGCGTGCATGCGCCTGCCGTGGCCGTGTTTGCGGGCGATGTGAGTTTTCGTATGACCGACTTTGCACAGCGCAATGCCGAGCGCGCGGGCGTGGCACACGCCATTGCCTTCAAAGCCGGTGACGCCCTGCAACGCCCTCCACCCGCGAATGGTGGCGTCATGTTGCTGAACCCGCCCTATGGCGAGCGCATTGCGCCCAAGGGGACGGGCAGCCGCACGGGTGACCGCGGGGGCGACGGCTCAGGTGACGGCACGGATCACATGGCGCGCGCCGGCCGCGAGCGGTTTGAAGGCGACGCGTCTTCACAGGCCTTCTTCAGCGGGTTGGCCGCGCACTGGAAGCGCCACTATGCCGGCTGGACCGCCTGGGTGCTCACCCCCGACACACAACTGCCCTCTCACATGCGCTTGAAGGAAAGCCGCCGAGTGCCCCTTTGGAACGGGCCCATCGAGTGCCGCTTGTTTCGCTTTGAGCTCGTGGCGGGATCGGCGCGCGCCGTCAGCCACTAGGCCAACCCGTTCAAGCCCAACCACGCCAGCACCGCCAGCGGTGCCGTATCGGCTCGCAGCACACGGGGCCCCAGATGGACGGGCTCAAAGCCGCAGCGTCCCGCCGCCGCTTCTTCAACCGGCGACAAACCGCCTTCGGGCCCACTCAGGACGTACAGCTCCACGCGGCTCCGACCCTGCACACCCGCACCCCCTTGAAGGCCTTGCGAGCTCTGCCAAAACCGGCCCGGGGTGGCGGCTTGCGAGCTCAAGCTCAAGACCCAACGCAAAGGCGCAGGGTCGAAGCCTTGGGGCAGCGACGTCAACCACTCATTGAGACCGCGCACAGGCTCCACCACAGGCACCACGGCACGCCCACATTGCTCACTCGCCGCGACCGCCACGGCCTGCCAATGGGCGCATTTTTTGATGGCTCGCTCGCCCTCCACACGCAGCACCGAGCGTTCGCATTGCAAGGGCTGAATCGCGGCCACGCCAAGCTCGGTGGCTTTTTCCACCAGCGTGTCCATGCGTTCATTGGCCGGCATGCCCACCGCCAGCGTCACCGCCATGGGCAATTCGGCGTCGACCGCCACGGGCTGGGTGAGACAAACGCT
>CAZCJB010000061.1:11317-15637 GCA_964498795.1 uncultured Rubrivivax sp.
GCCCATGGTTTGCACCACGGCGCTGAACTCCGAGCCACGACCATCAAACACCCGCACCTCGTCACCGGGTTGCACGCGCCGCACCTGCGCGTGACGTGCCGCATCGGGGGGCAGGTTCAGGCACACGCCTGGCGCCCAGATGGGCTCACGCACGGGCACGTACAGACGAGGTGAGGTCATCCGCCGATCAGACCGTGCCAGAACGCAAACAAGCCTCCACGGCCAATGCCACCGTTGCGAGATGCGCGTCGTGGCCCCCGGGGGCTGCCAGCATCAGCCCCACTGGGAGTTCGTCACTCGCGTGACAGGGCACGCTGAAGGCGCATCCATCGTGCAGGTTCACCAAGAAGGTGTTGCGCAACAACAGCGCATTGATCTTGAAAAAGGTCTCATCGTCCTGCAGCAACGGCGCCATCGGCGGGGCCAACAGGGGCACCGTGGGACACACCCAGGCATCAAAGGGCGCGAAGGCGGCATTGAGGCGCTCGATCCACGCGTGACGCCGTCGATGCATGGCCAGGTAGTCACTCGCCAAGGCGTGTTCGCCCGGCGCGATGCGTGCAGCCACGCGCGGATCGAATCGATGCCGCTCGGTGCGCATGGCGTCTTGGAGCGTGGACCAACTCTCCACCGCGGAAAACCCCCCAACCACCGGGCCATTGACCTCGCTCACCTGCGCGAACTCAGGCACCGGCAACTCCACCAACACAGCGCCCGCCGCAGACATCGCTCGCAGGGCGCGCTCAAAGGCTCGCGCCACCTCAGGCTCCAAGGCATCGAGCACCACCGTTTGCGGCACCGCCAGTCGCATCCCCTGCAAGGGGCGATGGCGCACGGCCAAGGGCGCGCCCGACAGCACGGCATCGACCATCAAACAGTCGCTCACGCTGCGTGTCATCGCACACACCGTGTCCAGCGTGTGCGACAAAGGGAATGCGCCCTGCGTGGGAACCCGGCGTTGCGTGGACTTGAAGCCGACCAGTCCACACAAGGCGGCAGGCACACGGATGGATCCTCCCGTGTCAGAGCCCAGCCCCGCCACCGCCAACCCCAAGGCCACCGAGACTGCGGCGCCCGATGACGAGCCCCCAGGCACCCGAGCCACCTGCCGGTCCGACGGGTTCACGGGGGTGCCATGGTGGGGGTTGATGCCCACGCCAGAGTATGCAAACTCCGTCATATTGGTCTTGCCGATGAGCGCCGCGCCCGCGGCGCGCAAGCGCGCGACGGCCGGGGCATCGCACTGCGCGGGGGGCTCACCTTCGCGCACGCGCGAGCCTGACAAGGTGGTCTCGCCCGACACATCGTACAAATCTTTGATCGACACGGGCAACCCGGCCAACGGGCCAAGTGTCATGCCAGCGCGCTGCTGCACATCGGCCTGCCGCGCTGCGGCGAGCGCGATCTCGTCGTACAGCCGCGTGAACACGTGGGCTGCTGACGGCAAGCGCGCGCCTTGCAACGCCTGCGTCACTCGCGATTCGAAACTCTCATGAAGACTCAATCGCGCAACTCCCGTCGCAAGATCTTGCCCACGGTGGTTTTGGGCATGCTCTCGCGAAACTCCACCACCCGAGGGCGCTTGTAGCCCGTGAGGTTGGCTTCACAATAGGCGCGGACATCCGCCTCGGTGAGGGCTGGGTCCTTTTTCACGATCACCAACTTCACAGCCTCCCCCGTGCGCTCATCGGGTATGCCCACGGCTGCGGCCTCGAGCACCCCGGGGTGTTGTGTGACCACGTCTTCGACCTCGTTGGGGTAAACGTTGAATCCGCTGACCAAAATCATGTCCTTCTTGCGGTCGACCACCCGGAAGTAGCCCCGCTCGTCCATGGTGCCGATGTCACCTGTGCGCATGAAGCCTTCGGCGGTCATCACCCTGGCCGTCTCATCGGGCCGCTGCCAATAGCCGGCCATCACCTGCGGCCCGCGGATGCAGATCTCGCCCGGTGTGCCCACCGGCACCTCGTGGCCCTCATCGTTGAGCAACTGGAGTTCGGTGTTGGGCAAGGGCAAGCCGATATTGCCGCTGTAGGCCGTGGTGTCCACCGGATTGCACGTGGCCGACGGGCTGGTCTCCGACAGGCCATAGCCCTCGCAGATGGGGCAGCCCGTTTTTTCAAGCCACAGGCGGGCTGTGGCCTGCTGCACCGCCATGCCACCGCCCACGCTGATGCGCAGCGAGCTCCAGTCCACCTTGGCAAAGTCGGGGTGGTGCAAGAGCGCATTGAACAAGGTGTTCACTGCGGGGAAACTGTGGAAGCGATGACGCGACAACTCCTTGAGCGTGGCGGGTAAATCGCGCGGATTGGGGATGAGCAGATTGCAACTGCCCATGCGCAAACCCAGCATCATGTTGGCCGTGAAACCGAAGATGTGATACAGCGGCAAGGCACACACGGTCATGATCTGCTCGCCCGCTGGGATCTTGGCCAGGGCCGGCTGATACCAAGCCTCTGACTGCAGCAAATTGGCCACGAGATTGCGATGCAGCAAGACCGCGCCTTTGCTCACGCCTGTGGTGCCCCCTGTGTACTGCAGCACGGCAATGTCGTTAGGCCCCAGGGCTGGCGCCGACCAGGGCAGATGTCGGCCTCGAGACAGCGCCTCGTTGAACCGCACCGCCCCCGGCGCCTCGTAAGCAGGCACCATGTGTTTGACCTGCCGCACCACGTAGTTCACCACCGCGCCTTTCAGGGGGCCCAGCAGGTCGCCCATGGCGGCCAGCACCACAGTCTGGGTGGGCACCGAAGCGCGCACGGCGGCAAACACCGAGGCAAAGTTCTCCAGCAAGATGATGGCCTTGGCGCCCGAGTCCTTGAGCTGGTGCTCTAACTCGCGCGGCGTGTACAGCGGATTGACGTTGACCACCACGCAACCAGCACGCAGCACGGCGGCCACCGCCACCGGGTACTGCAAGACGTTGGGCATCATGAGGGCCACGCGGTCGCCCCGTTGCAGGCCTTGCGCCTGCAACCAAGCAGCCAGCGCACGCGACCACTCGTCGATCTGGCCGAACGTGGCCACCCGCCCCATGAAACGGTAAGCGGGCAAATCTCGGTAGCGCTTGAAGCTTTCTTCGGCCAACTCCAACAGCGAAGCGTAGGCGTTGACATTGATGTCGGCCGGCACGCCAGCAGGGTAATGCGCGAGCCAGGGGCGTTCCATGTGAGTCTCCTTGGGCGTCATCTCCATCGACAGCGTCGAATTCTGACCGTTTCCTGACAACTTGGGATCAGGGGATGCCCAGGGATGACCGCGCGCAAACTCAGTGGAACCCTCGGGCCAAGGCGGTCATGACGATGTCGCGAGAAAACTCCGCCGCCACTTCGCGCAAGAAGCGTGGAAAGTCCACGTGCGCAGCGTCGTCCGCGCGGTCTGAGATGGTGCGCAACACGCTCAAGGCGCAGCCGAAGTCGGCGCAGACTTGGGCCATGGCCGCACCTTCCATCTCAACGGCCAGCGCCTTCGGCAACACCTTGCGCAGCGCTGCACTTTCGGCGGACGATGATACAAATCGATCGCCGCTGACCACCAATCCCTCGTGGCACCGGGTGGAAGCCAGCCCAAAGGAAGCCAGCGCTGCATGCGGGGCGGCCAACACCGCTTGCACCGCCTCTCGCAGCACCTTGCGACGCGCGGGGTCGGTCTCAAAGCGTGACCGCCCAGTGAGCGGGACTTCCCACCGAGGAAACAGCGGGCTGGCATCCAAATCATGCTGCAGCAGCGCATCGGCCACCACCACATCGCCCACACCCACTCCAGGGGCCAGGCCTCCGGCCACGCCCGTGAACAAAATGGACGTCACCGCATACCGGTCGATCAACAAGGTTGCGGTGGCCGCCGCTGCCACTTTGCCAATGCCACTGAGCACCAACACGGCCTCACGGCCGGCCAAGCGGCCACGGTGCAGGGTGCGCCCACCGCGAACTTCCGTGCGGGCGTCCTCCAAATGCACCTGCAGCGCCCGCAACTCGTCGTGCAGGGCCGCGACCACGGCCAGGGTCATGAGACGATCAATCGAAACAGCACCAGGGCAAACTCACTCCACCGCCTTGACCATGTCCTCCACCACCTTCTTGGCATCGCCAAACACCATCATGGTCTTGTCCATGTAGAAGAGTTCGTTGTCCAGGCCGGCGTAGCCAGCGGCCATGGAACGCTTGTTGACAATCACGGTCTTGGCTTTGTAGGCCTCCAAGATGGGCATGCCGTAGATGGGGCTGCCCTTTTGCATGGCCGCCGGATTCACCACGTCATTGGCCCCCAAGATGATGGCCACATCGGCCTGACCGAATTCACCGTTGATGTCTTCCATCT
>CAZCJB010000062.1:0-15570 GCA_964498795.1 uncultured Rubrivivax sp.
CGCAAGAACGACATGATCTTGCACATGCACCGCGCGGGCCACGGCACTTACACGCGCCAGAAGAACCATGGCGTGAGCTTTCGGGTCATCGCCAAATGGCTGCGTCTGGCCGGCGTGGATCACCTGCACACAGGCACCGCCGTGGGCAAGCTCGAGGGCGACCCGCTTACCGTCCAGGGTTACTACAACGTCTGCCGCGATGCGGTCACCCGCACGGACCTGCCACGCGGCTTGTTCTTTGACCAAGATTGGGCCGACCTGCGCAAGGTCATGCCGGTGGCCTCAGGCGGCATCCACGCAGGTCAGATGCATCAATTGATCGATTTGTTCGGCGACGATGTGGTGCTGCAATTTGGTGGCGGCACGATCGGCCATCCTGCAGGCATTCAGGCAGGTGCCGTGGCCAACCGGGTCGCGCTCGAAGCCATGGTCAAGGCGCGCAATGAAGGCCGCAATCTCCTCCAAGAGGGACCCGATGTTCTGAACAAAGCCGCGCAATTCTGCACGCCACTCAAGCAGGCCCTGGACACTTGGAAGGACGTCAGCTTCAACTACACCTCCACCGACACCAGCGATTACGCCACCACCCCCACCGCAGCGGCTTGACGCCCGCCATCCCCCTGCGCACTCGCTGCCATTGCCTCAACGCTCAACCTTTTTGGAGCCTGCACCATGATGACGAACCCTGTTGGCCGTGTCACCCAAGGCCAGTTCAGTTTCTTACCGGATTTGACCGATGAGGAGATCTGCCTTCAGATCGAATACGGCTTGAAGAAAGGGTATGCCTGGAGCGTGGAGTACACCGACGATCCGCACCCTCGAAACACGTATTGGGAAATGTTTGGCATGCCCATGTTTGATCTCCAGGACGCTGCTGGCGTCTTGCTCGAGGTCCAACAATGCCGCAAAACATTTCCCAACCATTACATCCGGTTGATGGCCTTCGATTCGACCCGTGGCGTGGAGTCCATCACGATGAGCTTTATGGTGAATCGGCCCAAGAACGAACCTGGCTTCGGCTTGGTGCGACAAGAATGGCACAACCGGACGGTTCGCTACACCATCCACAGCTATGCCACCGACAAGCCAGAGGGTCAACGGTATTGAGGATCGGTAAGAGCATTCAACATGTACCACCTACCCGGCGCACCTCGGCCACCGTCCTCGCCGCACTCTGAGCCCTCCCCCGGTGCTCAGGACCGAGCCGAGGACGACGCCGCCACACCGCGTTTGAACACCGTGGCTCAGGTGCTCGAGCATTCGCAGGTTCAAGGTGTGCTCAATGATCTCGACGAGAGTTTGGTCGGTCTGGCGCCCGTCAAGCAACGCGTGCGAGACATCGCCGCGCTCCTCGTCATTGATCGCCTGCGCAAGAGCCGGGGGCTCGCCGCGCAATCGCCCAGCCTGCACATGTGCTTCACGGGCAACCCGGGCACGGGCAAGACCACGGTGGCGATGCGCATGGCGCAGATCCTGCACCGTTTGGGCTATGTGCGCAAAGGGCATTTGGTGGCAGTGACCCGGGATGATTTGGTGGGTCAGTACATTGGCCACACCGCTCCCAAGACCAAGGAAGTGCTCAAGAAGGCCATGGGCGGCGTGCTCTTCATTGATGAGGCCTATTACCTCTACCGCCCGGAAAACGAACGCGATTACGGTCAAGAGGCCATTGAAATTCTCCTTCAGGTCATGGAGAACCAACGCGACGACCTCGTGGTCATCCTCGCAGGCTACAAAGACCGCATGGACACCTTCTTTTCGTCCAACCCGGGCATGAGCAGCCGCATCGCCCACCACTTGGACTTTCCAGACTACTCGGTCGATGAACTCTTGCGCATCGCCGATCAAATGCTCATCGAACTGAACTATCGGTTCGATCAGCCCACCTCAGGGGCCGCAGACGCCACCCGGGAAGTCTTTGCCCGTTACCTCGAATTGCGGATGAAGCAACCTCATTTTGCCAACGCGCGCAGCGTGCGCAACGCGCTGGACCGAGCGAGGTTGCGCCAGGCGAGCCGGTTGTTTTCCGATGCGCACACCGAGCACACAGCGCAAGACCTCAGCACGCTGTGTGCCGCTGACTTCTTGGCCAGCCGAGTCTTTTCCACTTCCTCTGAATCACAAGGCCCCCATGCTTCAAGCCCTGATCTTTGATGTCGATGGCACCTTGGCAGACACCGAAATGGCCCACCTGGCCGCCTTCAACCATGCGTTTGCACAATACGGGCTGGATTGGCACTGGGACGTGCCTCTTTACACTCAGTTGTTGGAGGTTTCGGGCGGCAAAGAACGCATTGAGGCTTATTGGAAGACCCGCTCGGACATGCCCACGGCCATCGATGGCAGCGCCCTGCAAGACACCATCGCCCAACTGCATGCCATCAAGACAGCTGCTTACGAAAAATCGGTCCAAGAGGGGCAAGTGCAACTTAGACCGGGCGTGCTCAAGTTGATCCAGGAGGCCGTCGATCAAGATCTCACCTTGGCCATTGCCACCACCACCTCCCCTGTCAATATCAGCGCCCTGCTGCATCAATGCATCGGCCCCCGTTGGCGAGATCACTTTGCGGTTGTAGAGGATGCCTCCTCGGCGCCACGGAAAAAGCCCGACCCTATGGTGTATGAGCAAACGCTCCAACGTTTGGGTCTGTCCCCTCGCCAATGCATGGCCATCGAGGACTCAGCCAATGGCCTGCAGGCGGCTCGCCGCGCGGGACTGCCCACCGTGATCACGCACAACCCCTTTACGCAGCACCATGACTTCACCGACGCTCTGCGCGTGCTCCCGAGCCTCCAAGGCATCGGCCTCGCGCGGTTGCGCGAGTGGCATGCTCACGCCTAAAGCGCTTCGGAGTTCCTGATGCCTGTCACCCCTCGCACCTCCACCACCCTGACCCAGTTCCTCATCGATCAGCGTCGTCGCTTTCCGCACGCCAGCGGCAACTTCAATGCGTTGATCCTGGACGTGGCCATGGCTTGCAAGGCCATCGCCAAATCCGTCTCGTACGGGGCTTTGGCTGACCTCTTGGGCCAGCACCCGGGAGCAGCCGGTGGGCACCTCAATGTGCAAGGTGAGGTGCAACAAAAGCTGGATGTGCTGAGCAACGACCTCTTCATCCGCATGAACGAATGGAGCGGACATTTGGCAGGCTTGGCCTCCGAAGAGATGGAAGGCCCGTACGCCATCCCTGCCAACCTGCCACGCGGCAAGTACCTTCTCGTCTTTGATCCGCTGGATGGGTCCTCCAATATCGACGTGAACGTCTCGGTGGGCAGCATCTTCAGCATCCTGAGAGCCCCAGAGCATGTATGTGACGGGGAGGCTCTGAGCGCCCAAGACTTCATGCAGTCCGGGGCACAACAAGTCGCCGCAGGTTACGCCTTGTATGGGCCTACCACGATGCTGATGTTGTCGGTGGGGACCGGTGTCTTTGGATTCACCCTGGATCCGATGATGGGTGAATTCATGCTCACCCACCCGAACCTGCGCATACCTGAGGACACCCAAGAATTCGCGATCAATGCGTCCAACGCCCGCTTTTGGGAGCCCCCCATCAAACGCTACGTCGATGAGTGTCTGGCGGGCAAACCGGGCCCACGCGGTAAAGATTTCAACATGCGGTGGATCGCTTCCATGGTGGCAGAGGCGCATCGCATCCTCATGCGCGGCGGCGTGTTTATGTATCCGCGTGACACCAAAGACCCCAGCAAGCCGGGTCGACTCCGCCTGCTCTACGAAGCCAATCCAGTGGGCTTCCTCATCGAACAAGCCGGAGGGCGTGCCAGCACAGGTCGCGTCCCTGTGCTTGACGTCACACCAAGCCACCTGCACCAAAGAATTGGTCTGGTCTTTGGCTCCAAACACGAAGTCGAGCGGATCGAGCGCTATCACGCGGAGCCCGTTCACAAAGACATCGATAACCCCTTGTTTTCGGAGCGCAGTCTGTTTCGCGATTGAGAGCTTCACGACCGAGCCCCATGGATTTCAACGCCTCATGAGATGCCCCTATGTCTGAACGTCATCCCATCATTGCCATCACTGGCTCCTCAGGAGCGGGTACCAGCACGGTCACCCGCACCTTCTCGAATATCTTCCGTCGGGAAGGCATTCATGCAGCCATCATCGAAGGCGACAGCCTGCATCGCTACGATCGACAGGAGATGAAGCGGCGAGCCGCTGAAGCAGAGCGTCAGGGCAACAAGCACTTCAGTCACTTCAGCGCTGAAAACAACCTGTTTGGAGACATTGAGACGCTTTTTCGCACCTACAGCGAGACCGGCCAAGGCCGTGCGCGCAAATACCTGCACAACGCGGACGAGGCCGCTCCTTACCAGCAAGAGCCTGGCACCTTCACGCCATGGGAAGACTTGCCCGCCGACACCGACATGCTGTTCTATGAAGGCTTGCACGGCGCGGTGGTCACCCCGGAACACAACATCGCGCAATACCCCGATCTGCGAGTGGGCGTGGTCCCGGTGATCAACCTGGAGTGGATCCAAAAGCTGTGGCGTGACAAGCATCAACGCGGGTACAGCACGGAAGCGGTCACTGACACGATCTTGCGCCGCATGCCCGACTATGTGAACTACATCGTGCCTCAGTTCGCCCATACCCACGTCAATTTTCAACGGGTGCCTTTGGTGGACACCTCCAACCCATTCATTGCTCGAGATATCCCCTCAGCCGACGAAAGCGTGGTCGTCATCCGCTTTGCCAACCCCAAGGGCATTGATTTTCAGTACCTGCTCAACATGATCAACAACTCTTGGATGAGCCGCGCCAACACCATCGTGGTACCGGGCGGCAAGATGGAGTTGGCCATGCAGTTGATCTTCACGCCTTTCATCTGGCGAATGATGGATCGCAAAAAGCGCGCGATGGGCTTGAACTGACAAGGACGCCAAAAACTATGACCTCTACCTCTCAAGTGCCCAGCGCTACCCCATCGCCCATGGCCGATGCCATCCGCATGCTGGCGGTTGACGCGGTCGAAGCGGCCAAGTCAGGGCACCCCGGCGCCCCGATGGGGATGGCCGACATCGCTGAAGTCTTGTGGAACCGGCATCTGTCGCACAACCCCGCCAACCCTCAATGGATCAACCGCGATCGATTCGTGCTTTCCAACGGGCATGGATCCATGCTCATCTACGCGCTGTTGCACCTGAGCGGCTACGACCTGCCGTTGGACGAACTCAAGAAGTTTCGCCAATTGCACAGCAAAACGCCGGGTCACCCCGAGGTGGGCGTGACGCCAGGCGTCGAGACCACCACTGGGCCGCTGGGGCAAGGAATCACCAATGCCGTGGGCATGGCCTTGGCCGAGAAGTTGCTCGCGGCAGAGTTCAACCAAGTCCACGGTGGAGAACATTTCGACATCATTGACCATCACACCTACGCCTTCTTGGGCGATGGATGCCTGATGGAGGGTATCAGCCATGAAGCGTGTTCGCTTGCGGGCACCTTGCGACTGTCCAAACTCATCGCCATTTACGACGACAACGGCATCTCCATCGATGGTCATGTCGAGGGCTGGTTCACCGACGACACGCCCAAGCGCTTCGAAGCCTACGGCTGGCATGTCATGCCTCAAGTCAATGGCCATGACCCCGAAGCCATTCATCAGGCCATTAAGCAAGCCAAGGAACAATCCAGGCAATCGGATGGCAGACCCACGCTCATCTGCTGTAAGACCGTCATCGGTCAAGGCGCGCCTCGAAAAGCGGGAACCCACGATGTGCATGGTGCGCCCTTGGGACCCGATGAGGTGGCCGCGACGCGTGCGTCGCTGGGGTGGAATTTCGCACCTTTCGAGATTCCTGCTGACATTGCGCGCGCGTGGAATGCGCGAGAACGCGGCTTGAAGGCCGAGTCAGACTGGCGCCTTCGCTTCGAAGCGTATCGGCGCCACTTTCCGGAGTTGGCCCAAGCCTTGGAACGTCGGATGTCGGGCGAATTGGCCAGCGACTTTGGCAGCGGATCTTCGCAAGCGCTGCGCGAATTGGCGACGCGTCAAGATGCCATGGCCACTCGAAAGGCCAGCCAAACGAGTCTCGATGCCCTGGCCCCATGGGCCCCAGAACTCTTTGGAGGTAGCGCCGACTTGACCGGCTCCAACCTCACCAACTTCAAAGGTTGCACACGCGCCGGCCGTGACAGCTGGGGCAATCACCTGTCGTATGGCGTGCGAGAGTTCGGCATGGCCGCCATCATGAACGGCATGGCCTTGCATGGGGGTTACATCCCTTACGGCGGGACATTCTTGACCTTCAGTGACTACTCACGCAATGCCATCCGCATGGCGGCGTTGATGAAGCTGCGCGTCATCCACGTCATGACCCATGACTCCATTGGTTTGGGAGAAGATGGTCCCACCCACCAAAGCGTGGAACATGTGCCAAGCCTGCGCCTGATCCCGGGCCTGGATGTCTGGCGTCCGGCCGATCTGCTGGAAACGGCAACGGCCTGGACGCACGCGCTCGAGCGAAAAGACGGACCCAGTCTGCTGGCCCTGTCGCGTCAAAACCTACCCGCACTGCACAAAGATGCCGAAGCGTCGGCGCAGGTACGGCACGGAGGCTATGTGTTGAGCGACATGCCCGACGCGTGTGCGGTGATCATCGGCACCGGGTCTGAAACACACCTGGCCATGCAAGCGCAAGCGCGTCTGGCGGCTCAAGGCGTCGCCACGCGGGTGGTCTCCATGCCTTGCAGCAATGTGTTCGATCGGCAAAGCAGCCGCTACCAAGACGAGGTGTTGACACCTCACCTGCCCGCCGTGGCCGTCGAGGCGGCTCACCCCGACTTTTGGCGCAAATATGTGGGGCGCAGTGGTGCGGTCATTGGGATCGCCACTTTTGGTGAGTCCGCCCCCGCAGCGGCGCTGTATGAACACTTTGGCATCACGGTGGATCGGATTTGTGAGGCTGTTCACCAAGTGCTCGAACCACACACCTCACGACACGCACCGTCCTTGGTTGCCGCAGTCGCCTGACACACTCTGGAGAACCCCATGGCCCTCGTCTCTTTACGTCAAGTCCTCGACCACGCGGCTGAACACCGCTATGGTGTCCCCGCCTTCAACGTGAACAACCTGGAACAAGTGCAGGCCATCATGGAGGCGGCCCAGGCCACCGACAGCCCGGTGATCTTGCAGGCCTCAGCGGGTGCGCGCAAGTACGCCGGCGAAGCCTATCTGCGACACATGGTGCTGGCCGCCATCGAAACGCATCCCGACATTCCAGTGGTGTTGCATCAAGACCATGGCGCTTCACCCAGTCAGTGTCAACAATCGATTCGCTCTGGATTTTCCAGCGTCATGATGGACGGGTCTTTGAAAGAAGATGCCAAAACGCCAGCCAGCTACGACTACAACGTGACCGTCACACGCCGCGTCTGTGAGATGGCCCACCCCGTGGGCGTGTCAGTCGAGGGCGAACTGGGGTGTCTTGGATCCCTTGAAACCGGAGAGGCCGGTGAAGAAGACGGTGTGGGCGCGGAAGGAAAGCTCAGTCACGAGCAGATGTTGACCGATCCGGCACAGGCCAAAGACTTTGTCGCTCAAACGGGCGTGGACGCCCTGGCAATTGCAATCGGCACCAGCCACGGCGCCTACAAGTTCACCCGCCCTCCGACGGGCGATATTTTGGCCATTGACCGGATCGCGGCCATCCATGCGGCAGTGCCCCAGACCCATCTGGTCATGCACGGCAGCTCCAGCGTTCCGCAGGAATGGCTGGAAATCATTCGCCAGCATGGAGGACAAATCAAGCAGACCTACGGAGTACCGGTGGAGGAGATCGTTCGTGGCATTGCCAGCGGCGTGCGCAAAATCAATATCGACACCGACATCCGTTTGGCCATGACTGGCGCTATGCGGCAACTGTTTGCCCAACAACCCGCCGAATTCGATCCCCGCAAAGCGCTGGCCGCAGCCCGCAAGGCTGCTCAGGCCATCTGCAAAGCACGCTTTGAAGCCTTCGGCTGCGCAGGCAAGGCCTCACGCATCAAGCCGGTGCCCATGGAGGCGATGGCGGCCAGGTACGCCTGAGGTGGGCCGCTACACCTTGCCAGCGACTTGTTTCACCAGCTCGGGGCGGCGAATCTTGCCCGTGGGCGTCATTGGGAACTCAGACATCGTCACCAAGGCTTCCGGAAGCTTGTAATCAGCCACCTTGCCACGCAAAAATGCGACGACGTCCTCCAGGCGAATGGTCTCGCCTGGTTTGGTGATCACGCATAAGCAATTTTTCTCACCCAAGCGCACATCGGGTGCGCCGACGATGGCCACCTGCACAATCTGAGGCAGTTCGTAAAGAAGTTCCTCCACCTCTCTGGGGAAATATTTCTTTCCGCCCCGGTTGATGATCTCCTTTTTTCGCCCTGAAATACGCACATTGTGGTCTTGGTCGACGAATTGGCCGAGATCGCCGGTTCGAAACCAACCGTCAGCGGTGAAGGCTTCCTGATTGGCCACGGGGTTGTTCAAGTAGCCCAGATGCACCGAAGGCCCTATAGCCGCAATTTCCCCGACCTCTCCAAAAGGTACATCTTTGCCTTCGTCATCGATGATGCGCAGACCCATTTCCGACACGCAACGTCCCACCGTTCCGTTGACTTTGAGGGGATCATCGGATTGCCGCGTGAAGGAATGAAAGCCCGTCTCCAACATGCCATACAGCTCAATGAGCTTGGCACTAGGAACACCGGTTTGAAAGGCCTTGATGGTTTCGACAGCCGCAGAGGCTCCTCCGGTAATTACGATGCGCAGCGAGCTCAAATCACGGTGTGGCAGACTCTTTGAATTCAGCATCGCGACGATGGAGGCTGGCGCTGTGGGAATATAGGTCACCCGCTCCCGTTCGATGAGATCCAAAGCACCCTCGGCACTGAATTTTTCCATCAGCACCACGCGCGCGCCCGCCATCACCGATTGCACCAAGGTGCAGTACCCCCAATTCAGCCCTACGGGCAAATAATCCAGCAAGACTTCGTCAGAGGTGACGCCCAGTTCTCGATTGAAAATTTCATTGGCACACAAAGTCGTGTTGAAGCAATGCAACACACCTTTCGGATTACCCGTGGTGCCCGAAGTGAAGCACATGCGCATGATGTCCATGGGCGACATCTGAACCCGATCGGCCTTGGCAATCTCAGGGGTGGTGTTGACCACCTGCGCAAAGCTGGTGACGCCCGGCGCAGACACATCGTCCACACAAATCACCATGGACAAATCTGGCAGACCCGATCTGAGTCCTTGAATCATGTCGACGTAATGAAATCCCTTGAACTCTGAGGCGCATACGTAGGCCTTGCTGCGAGAGAACTTCAGGATGTATTCGACTTCGACGGCGCGAAAATCTGCACTGATCTTGTTGGCGACGGCACCAATCAGCTCGAGTGAGAAAAAAACCACAGGGAACTCAATGCGATTGGGCAATTGCAATGTGACCACATCACCCCGGCCAACACCCTGGCGTCTGAGGAATTCAGCAAATCGGCAGACCTCGGACCACAATTGACCGTAGGTGATGCGTCGCCGGGCATCGCTCATCGCCTCCCGATCTGGGGTGGACAGGGCCCTGGGCTCGAGAATTTGTGAAAAGGTCTTGTCTTTCCACCACCCGCGTTCTCTATATAGGCGAGCCTGGTCATCTGGATGAGGGCGGGGGGCTTCAATCATGGGGCAGATCCTTACGAATCAATTCATCGTACAGCGCGCAGCAGGCCACCGTCCACTTGGATCGAAGTCCCTGTGATGTATCGCCCTCTGGGCGATACCAAGAGGGCCACCAAATGCGCGATGTCTTCAGTCGTACCGATTCGCTGCATCGGAATTTCCTGTGTCAAGCGTTCCTTGACAGTTTGTGACGGCTCGTCGCCACTGGCAAAGACTTTTTGCAATCGTTGCGTGTCGATATAGCCAGGACAAATTGTGTTGACATTGATATTCTCAGCCGCGACTTCCAGTGACAAGGTCTTTGCGTATCCGATGACACCCGACCAGGTGGCCACCGACAATGCAAAGCCGGGGATGGGCTGAATGGCCGATATGGCCGTGATGTTCAAGACACTGCCACCGCCGCGTTCACGCATAGAAGGTATGACCGCACGGGTCATCCTCACGACATACATGAGGTTTTGTTCAACAGCTTTGGCCCATGCGGTGTCGTCAAAAGACAAGATTGGACCCAGTGGCGGTGCTCCATCGTTGTTCACCAAAATATCTACGCCGCCAAACCGCTGTATGACCTCCTCTGTGACTCGTGCACAGTCCTCGGACTTTCTGCAATCGGCACTGATGTAGCTGACTGTACGGCCACATTCCTGTTCAATGGCATCTGCAGCAGCTTGCAGATCGGCTTCGCGCCTTGCTGTGATGATGACCTGAGCACCCTCCATGGCCAACAAGCGCGCAATGCCGTAGCCGATTCCCTTGCTGCCACCGCCCACAATGGCCACCTTACCCTCTAAATGGAGATTCATGACCGTTTCATCTCCTGGAGGAACCGTTCAGGATTGTTCTGGAAAATGTCCTCGATGACATCCTCCGGATAGCCTTCTGCCCTCCAATCTTTGAGTAATCGCTCGTAGGTAAACAAGGGGTAATCGGCGCCGAACATCAGTCGACTTCTTAGGCGACGCGTGATGTCGTGCTTCAGGTCGGGCGTGAAGTATTTGGGCGACCATCCATGAAGTTCATACCAAATGTTTCGCTTGTGCATGAGAACTGCAATGGTCTCAGCCTGCCAGGGCCACCCCGGGCGAGCCGCGACAATCTTGAGCTGAGGGTACTTCACTGCCACCCAATCAAGATGGCGAGGATGACAGTCATCCAATAAAACACCGCCTCCACCCGATAACCCAGCTCCTAGTCCTGTATTGCCCACAAAAATAAGCACGGGGATCGAGGCCTCAATGCATAACTCATAAAAAGGCGCCCACGAAGGATCACTGGCCGGTCCACTTCCAGATCCCGATAAGGCAAAGCCAATGAACCCTTGGGCTTTGTCGATGCAGCGTCGTAACTCGCGTACACCGTCAACGCCAGTCTTGGGATCGATGTGTATCCAATGTCCCAAGATGACGTCAGAGTAGGCGCGCTCGGTCTCAAATCCGTAGTCATGAATTTCGCGAGCCTGCTCCAAAGGGATGAATTTGGTGAAGCCAAAGTCCAGAATGGCACGAACGCCCGACGCTCTGAAGTAATCGGCCTGCTCCTGCTCGGTGGCGAATTTGGGGTCCGAGTTCCAGGTATGTCGCTGCTGCGCCAATTCTTCGTCGCTTCTGAGTGTGTAGCCCTTGCGCGTACCCCAATGCGAGTGAACGTCAATGATTTTCAAGTCAGTGCCCCCCTCCAAGATAGGTCTTTTCGATTCGAGGATCACGCGCCAACTCTGAACTTCTTCCAGAGAAGGCCACTTTCCCAGATTCAATGACGAAGCAATCCGTGGCACGTCTCAATACCTTGCGCGCGTTTTGCTCTGCGATCAATACAGCGGTTCCGTCTGAATGAATCTCGCAAACCCGATCCAAAATTTGATCGAACACCTTGGGAGCCAATCCCAATGATGGTTCATCCAGCAACAAAAGCTTAGGCTTGCTCATCAAAGCTCGTGCAATGGCCAACATCTGCTGCTCACCCCCTGAGAGATAGGCGGCCGGCTGGTCTTGCCTCTCGCGAAGAATAGGAAACAGGTCGTGGACACGGCGCAATTGCTCGGTGACCACGTGCGACTGCGACTGTAAGAAGGCTCCCAGCTCCAGATTTTCTTTGACACTCATGGGTCCAAACAACAAACGCCCTTGCGGCACTTGGATCACGCCCGCCTTGACGATTTCGCTGGGCTTGAGCGTCGACAGGTCAGTCCCGGCGAAGTTGATCGATCCTGCACGAACCGGATTCAGGCCTGAAATCGCTCGCATCAACGCTGTTTTACCCGCGCCGTTGGGTCCTAAGACGCCAATCAAGCCTCCATCGGGCACTTCCAAGGACAAACCATGCAGGACGTCGACCTGTGTATATCCCGAATGAAGGCCATCAACGCGCAGCATCGGTGTCCTCGCCCAGGTAGGCATCGATCACAGCGGGATTGGCTTGCACTTCTTGCGGGCTGCCCTCAGCAATGACCATGCCTTGGTTCATGACCGTGATGGAATGGGCCATCGCCATCATCACTCGCATGTTATGTTCGATCACCAACAACGTGACGCCAGTTTCTTCGGCCAATCCTCGAGCCGCACGAATGGCCGCGTCGGCCTCAGACTCACTCATCCCTGAGGTCGGCTCATCCATCATCAACAGTCGCGGCCGCGAGCCCAAAGCGCGTGCCAAATCCATTCGCTTGAGCAATCCAAAGGGGAGTTCACGTGCTTGAATTTGAGCGTAGGGCAATAAATCAAAATGGTCCAAGAGCTCCATGGCTTGATGTCTCGCTTCACGCTCGGTGGCGACGGCTCCAGAGGTTCGCAGCGCAGCGGTCCAAAATGAGGCACTCTGTTGAGGACCCAGTCCCAACAAGACGTTGTCCAATACCGTCATTTCGGAAAACGGTTCAACATGTTGGAATGTCCTGCGGATCCCCAGCCTACTGAGGGCGTGTGCTGGCAACCCGGTGACCTGGAGGTCGTCTAAAAAAACCTCTCCCTCGAAGACCGGGACAGCTCCCGTGATGGCATTGATGGCTGTCGTCTTGCCAGCACCATTGGGTCCGATCAGCCCACGAATTTCACCTGGCATGATGGTCAGACTCACCTGATGAACGGCATGAATGCCGCCAAAACGAACACTCAGTGAGTCCAGTCGCAATCTGGGCGTCATGGTTGACCTCGATCCGCCTCAGCACGCGGGCCTCGAATTCGGGCCAGGACAGGATGTAAAAGGGTGATCAAGCCTCGAGGCAAGAAAATCAAGAATCCCAACAGAATGACCACGTAAATTAGATCACTGTACTCTTTGACCGGTCTTAAGAATTCGGGCAACGCACTCAGCACCAAAGCACCCAAGACCGACCCGCCGATCGAACCCATACCGCCCACCACAATGAAAGTGATGTGCCGCAGTGAAGCAGAAACGCCAAATTCAACGGGGTCAATAAAGCCCACCAACAAGGCCTGGAGGCCCCCCGCGAGTCCAGCCAATGACGCAGACAGCATGAAAGCTGACAGTTTGATTCTTGAGATCGACAGTCCCATCGCTTGCGCTGCATGAGGACTCAGGCGCACGGCATTCAACTCCCGACCCACGCGAGACTTGAGCAGGTTGGCGCACACCCACAAGACGCCTACACCGCACAAAGCGATGAGGACAAACTTCGGGTAGTCGGTGAGCTCAACTCCCCACAGAGAGGCCTTGGGTACTGTCAACCCACGCACACCGCCCGTGATGAAGGCCAGCTCTTCGATCGAAATTTGAACGATCTGCAAAAAACCCAATGTAGCCAGCGCCAAGTAGATGCCCGCTAGCCTCGTGGCAGGCGCTCCCACTACACCTCCTGCCAAGGCTGCCAGGGCCGTCCCCAGAGGAATCGACATCCAAAAAGGAAGTCCAAATTGCACCGACAGCAACGATGACCCATAGGCCCCGATGGCCATGAACGAGGAATGACAAAGCGAAATCTGGCCAGCGTTACCGGTCAGCATATTCAGCCCGACCGCCGCGATGACATTGATCATCGCCAAACTCATCAGGTAGACGGGATAGGTCCCCAAACCAGAGGCGATCACCAATAGCAGTGCGAACAGACCGCCAATGAGGGCAACGGATTTGCGGCTCATGTCAAACCCGCTTGACTTCACCGACCCCGAAGAAGCCTTGTGGTCGGAACACCAACACCACCATCAAGACCACGAATGGCATCAAGTTTTTAAAGGTACTGCCGAGCCACACCCCTGAAAAAGTCTCTACCAATCCGACGCACAGGCCACCGAGCAAGGCACCTCCCACGCTGGTGAATCCCCCCAGCACCGCGGCCAACAAGCCTCTAAGGATCAATCCTCCCAGTTCAGGATTGACCCCGACCAGAGGTGAGACCAGCAGCCCCGCCAATGCACCAATGGCTGTGCTGATCATCCAAGCAAGTCGGTACACCGATTCCGACTGGATACCCATGAGCTGGGCCGCCTGTGCATCGATGGAGACCGCTCGCATCGCTTTGCCCAAGCGAGACACTTTGAAAAACACCACGATAGCGAACGTCACCATGGCGGTGCAGGCAATGATCCACAAGGAAGTCGGATTGGCTCGCACCGGGCCCAGTAACACAGGCTCCATCCCGAAAGGTCCATCCACGCTGTTCGGGCTATCTCCAAATTTCAAGGAAAGGACCGCCTTGATCAGCAACCCGATCGCAAACGTCGCAATGACGATAGTGAACTCCGGTGCTCGAATGATGGGTCGAATCAGAAATGATTCAATGGCCCACCCGCCAAGAACCCCAACGGCCAACACGCCTGCAACCACGACAGCGTATGGAAGACCTAGTTGCGTGAGGACCAAGGCCACATAAGCGCCCAGGGTGACCACCTCTCCCTGCCCGAAATTCAAGACCCCCGAGGCTTTGAAAGGCAGCACGATCGCCAGCGCGACCAACGCATAGATGCTGCCCACACTCAGGCCGGCCAACGCCAACTGAAGGGCCAAGGCCAGGGTCATGACGGATCGAACCGATACATTTCAAGCTTGAATGACATCCCGCTCAGTTGTAGCGATTGAGGATGTCGCTGGGCCTGGAACTCGACCAATCCACAGGCTCCCACTGACCATCCTTCACCACCATCGGAACCAATGAAAGATTGCCAATATGATGCTTGGAGCTGAAAGTTCTTGGCGTGGCAATCGAGCCCACTCGATAATTTTGCATGCCTTCTAAGGCCTTGATGAGGCCGTCTGTGGTCAGGTCAGAACCGGCCCGACGTAAAGCCTCGGCCAACACGTATGTGTCGCCATAAGCCAGCACGTCAAAATTGTTCGGACGTCCCGCAGGCGCGCTGGGATATTCTTTCTTCCACGCAGACTCCCACTTAACCATATCGGCTGCGCGTGACCCAGGTAAGAATGGAATCAGAGAGAACCCCGTTACGCCTTCAGTCGCAGACTTGCCAGCCGTAATCAGCGCTGGATCGACCATGTTGCTGCCCACAAAGAATGGTTGTTTCAGCCCCAACTCTTTGGCCTGACGCATGGCAATGGCCGCTTCGGCCGGGTTACCAAAAAAAGCGATGACTTCAGGGTTGACTTTTTGCACTTCAATCAATTGAGGCGTGAAGTCCTTGTCGCCGATGTTGAATTCCACCCTCACAACTGGAGTCGTCTGAAACCAGTTCTTCAATTTATCGGCTGTCGCATCGCCTTCATTGCGAGGATACTCTTCGCGACCGCTCATCACCGCAATGCGCTTGGCTTTGAAACGAGTGACCAAGAACTCTGCGTACAACTCACCATAGCGCGCAGACTCTGTCGTGCCTCCACGGAACATGTTCCGCGTGAACGGCCAAGTGACCGGTGGCGCAGAGGCGATGGACACGTAATACACCGTGCCCTTGCCTTTGAGATAGTCCACGGCGCCCACAGT
>CAZCJB010000063.1:0-2547 GCA_964498795.1 uncultured Rubrivivax sp.
ATTGATGGGGTACGCCGTACTTGCGAACAGCAATCTCGATCTCCATGCCCGGATCGTCGATCTCACCAAGCACCTCGATGACTCGGCCCACAGGCTGGGAAAACATGGACGCGGGCTCGGTCAACTCGACCGCCACCACTTGACCCGCCTTGCCGGCACCCAGGCCCCCCTTGGGAACCAGGATATCCTGGCCGTATCGGCGATCTTCGGGCGCCACGATCCAATGCCCTGCCTCTTGAAGCAAACGTCCCATGATGGGCCCGCGGCGTCGCTCCACGATGTCCAAGACTCGGCCTTCCGGCCGACCCTTGCGGTCATGTCGAACGACCTTGACTCTCAGCACATCCCCATGCAGGACCGATCGCATTTCTGCAGGGGCCAGGTACACAGGCGGCCCGCCCTCATCGGGCAGCACGAAACCGTGTCCGTCCCGATGGCCCTCCACGCGTCCCTGAAAGTCACCCAGGATCGGTGGCGCGAGCGCGGCGTCTTGAGTTCGAGTCTTGGTGATGATGATAGAATCCTAGATGTCCTGATGCCCAGGTGGCGGAATTGGTAGACGCACTAGTTTCAGGTACTAGCGGGTAACTCCGTGGAGGTTCGAGTCCTCTCCTGGGCACCAAGAGAGTTCAAACGACGAACTTCTTGGCCAATTGTTCCGGCCTCAAATTGTCGTACTCTTCAAAGGGTTGGTGGATCCAAGGGCTGGTAGGCAACCTCTCCACGTAATAGTCCGGGGTGTATTTAGACACTCCCTTGACCCAGATCACCGCAGATTTCAACTCTTGAATCGCGGGTTGAGCCCTCAACCGTTCCACGACCGCCGCCAAGGTGACGCCTGAGTCTGCAAGATCGTCGACCAACAGCACACGCCCTTCGAGTTCCCCACGCGGCATGGTGATGTACTTGGCCAGATCCAGGCGACCTTGAATGGTTCCCGCTTCTGCTCGGTAGGAACTCGTGGACATGATCGCCAAGGGCTTGTCAAACACTCTTGACAGCACATCTCCCGGGCGCATGCCGCCACGCGCCAAGCACAAGATCTGATCAAACGCCCAGCCCGAATTCGCGACTTTCAAGGCCAGCCGCTCAATGAGGAGGTGATACTCATCCCAAGATACATACAGGTGCTTGCCATCATCGGTGAGCATAGGGTCCTCCTCGAAAACTCAGGATTTGAAGGGGTGACGAAGCACAATCGTGTGATCCCGATCAGGCCCGGTAGACACCATGTCGATGGGCACCGCGATGGCCTCTTGGACACACTCCAGATAGCGCTTGGCATTCTCTGGCAACCCAGCCCATGAGGTCACACCCGCGGTGCTTTGGCTCCAGCCAGCGAAACGTCGATAAATCGGCTTGCACTGGCCCACATCATCCGCATCCAGTGGGAGGATATCGACCGTTCTTCCGTGCAACTCATACCCGGTGCAGACCAAAATCTCGGGGAGACCATCGAGAACGTCCAGCTTGGTGATGCACAAGCCTGAAATGCCATTGATGATCATGGAGCGTTTGAGGGCCGCCGCATCAAGCCAGCCGCAGCGGCGAGCTCGACCGGTCACGGTGCCCTTTTCTTGACCCACGGTCGACAAGTGGTGTCCCACCGAACCGGATTCATCAATGGGCAATTCCGTCGGAAAGGGACCGCCCCCCACCCGCGTGGTGTAGGCCTTGGTGATCCCCAACATGTAATGCAGCATTTGAGGCCCCACGCCAGCTCCGGCCGCAGCATTCCCAGCCACACAATTGCTGGAGGTCACAAAGGGATAGGTGCCGTGATCGATGTCCAATAGCGTGCCTTGGGCACCCTCGAACAAAATGTGGTCACCTGCCATATGATGCTGATGAAGCCGGTAACCGACGTCCGCCATCATGGGTTGGATCTGCTGCGCAGCCTCCATCGCCGCATCAAAGATGGGTTGGAAATCCAGCCGCTTGGCGTTCAGATACCCATCCAATGCGAAGTTGTGCAGCTCCAGCAGCTCTTTGAGCTTGCCAGCAAAACGATCCGGGTGCTTGAGATCTTGCACACGCAGCGCCCGGCGCGCCACCTTGTCCTCGTAGGCAGGACCAATTCCCTTGCCGGTGGTCCCGATCATGCCGGTGGCCGTATGCGCACGCAAGGCCTCACGCGCCCGGTCCACCTCAACGTGGAAGGGGAGAATCAGCGGACAAGACTCGCTGATGAACAGACGCGACCGGACCTCCACACCGATGGCCTCAAGGCGTGAAATTTCCCCCAGCAGGTGCGAGGGATCGAGCACCACGCCGTTGCCGATGTAGCAGGCGACTCCTTCGCGCATGATGCCCGACGGAATCAGTTGCAACGCCGTCTTGCGTCCATGGATGACCAGGGTGTGACCGGCGTTATGCCCCCCCTGGAAACGCACAACGGCTTGCGCGTGATCGGTGAGCCAGTCGACCACCTTGCCCTTGCCCTCGTCGCCCCATTGAGTGCCTACCACCACCACGTGGCGGCCTGAGCTGGCTGCTGCACTAGATTTCATGTGTCTTGAACCCTTGAAAGACCTCTCACAAGGCCCG